>JASHRP010000408.1 GCA_030037375.1 Bryobacteraceae bacterium
ACTCACATCCGATATCGCGATCAATCCCTTGTCCATCATCTCCTCGACCGCCGGCAGCAGGCGTTCTATCTTGTCTCCCGTATCGACAACCTGAATCACCACCGGCAAATCGTGAGCCAGCATATGGCGGCGGTGAATTTCCGCCGTCTCGCCATATCCTTCCAAGCCGCGAAAAACCGTCGCCCCGGCGATCTTTAATTCGCGGCATTTTTCGACGATCGCTTCATACAAAGGCTTGCCGCTGTGACGGTCCCGCTCCGTGACGTGCAGGCGAAGCAGCTTAGCCCGCTGGTAGCTCTGCATCGGCAGCCTCCGAGAGGGAATGCGGATGAATCAGGCGAACCATGTCCACGTCCGAAAGCACGATGAGACCGTCTTCTAACATTTCCTCGATCGCTTGCGCGGCCTGATTCACTTTGTCCTCGGATTCAATGACCGAAATCATGATCGGAAGGTCGCGGCTGATGTGCAGGAAGCTTTGTTTGTGCGTGTGCCCTTTGGCGCCATACCCGAGGATTCCGCGATAGACGGTCGCTCCAGAGATATCCATCATGCGGAGCCGCTGGACGATCGCCTCATAGAGCGGCTCGTCGTGCCAGCGATCCGCTTCGCCCAAGTAGATCCGCATCATCTTGGCCTTCCCCGCCCTTCGTTCGTGAGGTTGTTTTGCGGTGGCGCGAGGCGCGTCTTTATTGGCGATCTTTACCACGGTGGTGTCCTGAACTTCAATCAGGCCGTCGGTGACCATGTCGTACAAAGCCGGAAGCAGCTCATCCACCTTCTCCGCGGTGTCGATGAACTCCACGCGGATGGGAAGATGTTCCGCCAAAACCTCGACCTTCGGAGTATGCAAGACCCGGTGTGAGCCGAACCCCGCCAGAGCGCGAGTTGCGGTCGCGCCCGTAACGCCCTTATGAATCAAAAACGTCAGAACCGTCTCATATAGCGGCGTCATGTGCCGCTGCGTATCCTCGTTGAGATAGATCGTGACCTTCTTGGCCGCGCCTTTCGAGAGCATGTGCATCCCTCCTTACGGCTATCGCTTGCTGGCGGCGACCGCGCCTAGCCACACCGCCGCATAACCCACGATGACGCTCCCGATCCCGTTGAGCAAACCCAGCAGCCACGCGCCATCGCGTATCAGGCCGAGGGTCTCCCATTCAAAGCTCGAGAAAGTTGTGTAGCCGCCGAGAAATCCCACCACCAGCAACGGCCGCAAATTAGGATTCGGATTCGCGCGCTCCGTCAGCAGCGTCAAGATGAATCCGATGAGGAAGGAACCGGTGATATTGATGAACACGGTTCCGTAAGGAAACCGCGCGCCCATCCGCGCCATGATCGCGTTTCCAAGCACGTATCGCGTCAGTGATCCGGTGGCGCCTCCGGCAAGCACCATGAGATAGCGATCCAAGACTGGTCCTCCCCTCTTGAGGTTAGAACAAGCCGGGGGATCTTAGCGCGTTTGGGGCCTTTTATCGGAGTTGCCCGATTGTGTACTGCAGCACCGCGTATTGGGTCTGGTAATCGTACCTCGCGTTCTGGTAGTCGATCTGGGCTTGCGTGAGATTGAGTTGCGCGGTGGTCAGCGCAACGATGTCCGCCAATTGAAGGTTATACCTGCCCTGCGCGAGATTCAGCTCCAATTCAGCCTCACTCATTTCTTGGGCCGTCACATCGATGAGTTGAAACGCCGTGCGTGCGCTCGACCACGCGACACGAACGTCACGCGACACCCGGTCTAATTCATCGCGAAGCTTCTGATCGGCTTCAAGCTGGCGCTCAACAGCGGCATTGTGCCTGGCCGCAAAAAGGTGCCCGTTGAATATCGGAACACTGATGTTTCCCGCGATGCCCTCATACTCGTTCGGTATCGGCGTGGAGCCTTCTTGCTTGATCGCGGGAATGACGCCGATAGTTCCGATCGCGGTGACGGTGGGATGCGAGAGATCCCTTTCCGCCTCCGCGAAGCTCTTCGCGGCATCGCTACTGAGGCGCAAGCTCGCCAGTTCCGGCCGGTTGGCCACGGCTTGTGCGATCAACTCATCCACCGTCGCCGGCGGTCCTGGAGGCAGCATCTCATCCGACAGTTGGTAGTTCGCTGGCTGGTTCGAGCCGAGCGCGGCTCCCAACTCAGCTTGCGCCTCCTGCACCGCTTCCTGAGCTCGCAGCAGCAGTTGCTTGGCTTGCGCCACCTGCACATCCGCGAAGCTGACGTCGAGCTGCGACCGTAATTCGTTCTTCGCAAGCTGTGTCACCTGAGTATCCAGCGTTTGCCGCGTTTCCACCGTCTTCTGCGCGACATTGACCACAGCCTGCGCGCGCAGAACCCCGAAATATGCGCGGTTCACGGCCAACAGTACGTCATAACGTGACGTCTGCAGGTCCTGTTGGCTAGCTTGGGCTTGGAAGCGCGCGGTCGAAATCAGGTTTTTGGTTCGCCCAAAGTCGCTAATCAATTGCGTTCCCACGACCCCAATCCCGAGCCGGTCGAAGAGACGGGAGGCGGCCAGCGTTCCGGCGCCAATACGCGCGTTTGCGTTCCCCTCGGTTCCCGTTCCGTCTCCAGTGAGCTGCGGATACAAGGCAGCGCGATTGATGGTGATCTGCTGATTCGCGAAGCCCGCCTCGTGTTGAGCAGCCTGGATCAGAGGATGGTTTTGTAGCGCCATCGCCTCAGCCTGCTGCAGCGAAAGCATCGGCTGTTGCTGCGCGCGGCTGGCTGCAGCCGCCAGAAGGAACGCGGCCCCGGCGCTACTCAGCCGGGGCAGGAGCCGTGGAAGGAGCTGTTTTCTTCTTTCCATAAACCAGTAGGTACGCCGCGGGCACCATGAAGATCGTCAGCAGCACTGACGAGCTCAAGCCGCCGATAATGGCCCGCGCCATCGGAGTGTACTGTTCGCCGCCCTCGCCCAGCTTCAACGCCATCGGAGCCAGTCCGATAATCGTCGCCAGCGAAGTCATTAAGATTGGGCGCAGCCGCACCCGGCAAGCCGTGATCACGGCATCGGCGACCGAGTATCCCTGGTCTTCCAGCCGGTGCGCGAAATCGACGATCAGGATGCTGTTCGAATCCGCGATGCCGATCAGCATCAGCACGCCCACCAGGGACATAACGTTGAGCGTGGTGTGCGTCAGCGGCAGGATAATCAGCACGCCGACGAATCCCATCGGGATCGCCAGCATGATGAGGATCGGGTCAACCCAAGAGCGGAACTGCGCCACCAGAATCAAGAACAGCAGAATAAAGCTCAGCCCGAATCCGACGCCGAAGCTACGGAAAGATTCGTTCATGCCGTTCACCATGCCGCGCAGGTCCACGCGAATGTTCGAAGCCAGATTGCCGGCGCGGTTGTTGCCGACGGTCAGAACGCAGCAATTTGAGTCCACGATGGTCTTCTGGATCGCGCTGGTCAGCTTTGAAAGATCCTCTCCCTGCGGAGTCACATAGACGTCGGCGACACGCTGCACCTTATAGTGATCGACTTCAGTCGGTGATTCCTCATTTACCAACTTCACGACCTGGTCCAGAGTGGTCGGCTCCTTTAGGTTCGGAGCGCGTAAAGGAATCTGCTTCAGGTCGATCAGATTGTGGATCGCGGACGCCCCGTGCTCGGCGTACTGCACCGAAAGAAAATAATCGTTACCGGTCTTGTAATCGACCCAGTAGTTCGGCGCGATCATGATATTCGAGTTCAGCGCCGTGATCACGTTATCGACGACGTCCTTCTGGCTCAGCCCTAGCTCCGCCGCGTGGACGCGGTCAATATTCAGCCGCACCGACGGATAGTTCATGTCCTGCGGAATGTAGATCTGGCCCACGCCCGGCAAGCCGCGAAAACTGCCGGCCAGTTGCTGCGCGGTGCGGTACGTCAGGCCCAGATCGCGGGTATTGACCTGAACGTCGATGGGCGCGGCCATGCCCTGATTCAAAATCGCATCCTGCAAGGACCCGCTGGAAAAGAAGGAACGCACGTCAGGAAAGTCCGCGTTGAGATGTTCGCGAACGCGGTCCATATACTCCTGACTGCTGACCTTGTGCCCATCGTTCAGCGCCACCTGGATGGTTGCAGTGTACTCGCCCGAGTTGGTCGTGTACAGAGACGAAATATCGTTCACCACGCCGATGTTCGAGAGCACCATCTTCAGATCCGCGGCAGGGATCACCTGCCGGATCATGTTCTCCATGCGCGCTACGTAGTCGTTAGTGACTTCCAGGCGCGTTCCGGTGGGGACTTTAACGTTGACGGTGAACTGTCCCGCGTCGGTTTGGGGGAAGAACGCCTGCCCGATAAACGGGAAAATGGCCAGGCTTCCAATGAAAACCAGGGCCAGCACGGCTACAGTCAGCCCCGGAACCTTCAGCGCCCGCCGTACGGCCACTTCATACACATCGAGCACTTTGTTGAATCCCCGGTTGAATCCTCGATTGAGCCGCGCGGTGATGGAAAGACGGCCGCCAGCCGATTCGCCGTGCTCCGCGCCCGCGTGCCCATGGCCCGCCGGCGGCGCCTTGAGGAATCGCGAGCAAAACAGGGGAATCACGGTCATGGCGACCACATACGACGCGAGCATCGCCAGCACGAACGACAGCGCCAGTGCGGAAAAGAGGAATTTGCTTACTCCGGCGAGCAGAGTCACGGGAAAGAAGTCGACCACGTCCACCAGCGTCGCCGCCAACACCGCCAGATTCACTTCCTGGCCACCAATCGTCGCGGCGACCACCGGCGTCGATCCCATTTCCAAATGGCGGTAAATATTTTCGAGCGAGATAACCGAATTATCGATGACCCGCGAAAATGCCAGCGCCAATCCGGCCAGAATCATCGTGTTGATCGTCGTGCCCATTAGGGACAACACCACGAAAGCCACCATGGTCGAAATCGGAATCGACAGCAGAACCGCGCCCGTCGCCCGCGCGCTGCCCAGGAACACGAGAATGATCAGGCCAATCAGCACCAACCCGGTGCCGCCTTCATGCCACACCGTGCTGATGGCTTGTTTTACGAATACCGATTGATCGAATACGATGTTCGTAGCCAGCTCCTTTGGCAAACCGAACAATTGTTCGGTCAGGTTGCGTACATCGTTCACTACCTGGATGGTGTTGCTATCGCCGCCCGACTTCATGACCGGAATATAGGCGGACTTCTGGCCGTCGATTCGAACAATGTTGTATTGAAGCTGGTTCGCGTCTTTAGCAACTCCGACATCGCCGACGCTCACCCAGCTTGTTCCCACCGTTTTGATGGGAAGACTATTCAGGTCCGAAACGTTTTGGACCAAGCTGTTTGAATAGACGTAGTAATCCGTATTCCCGATTTTGACGTCGCCCGCCGGAAGAATAAGATTGCTGTCATTCACGGCGCTGACTACGTCCATCACGCCCAGTTGCCGCGAAAACAACTTGTACGGATCCACATACACCATGGCCTGGCGGTACTTGCCGCCAAATACCGCGGGGATTTCCGCTCCGTTCACCACCGTGATCTGATTGCGGATCTGGAACTGCGCCAGATCGTGGAGCTGCGTTTCGGTTAAGCCCTCGCCCTTCACGGTAACCAGCGCGACCGGCAAGCTCGACGCGTCGAACTTCAACACTACTGGCGGAAGAGTACCTGGCGGCAAACGTTTCAAGTCCGCCAGCGCGAGGTTCGAGAGCTGCGTAACGTCCGCGTCCGCATTCGTCCCCGGCTGAAAGACCTCCTTGATGATGCTCACGCCGAGCAGGGATCGGGATTCTTGGTGCTCCAAACCGCTGGCCTGAGTGAACCATCGCTCCAGGGGATTGGTGATATCGAACTCCACGTCCTGCGGCGGCATGCCGTTGTAAAACGTCGCCACCACCACCACCGGAATGTTAATCGGCGGAAACAGATCCACCGGCATGCGCGAAATCGCCGTCAGGCCGAGGACCACCAGCGCGAGGCACAAGACAACAATGAAGTACGGATTCTTAATCGAAAAACTGGACATGTGAGGGGTTCTCTCGCCTTACCGCCGGTCCTCTTTACTGCGTATCTTTGTACTCCGTGACGGAGACCAGCTTCGGAGTCACATGCTGACCGGCCTTCAGTCCACTCCTGTCCCCGATAACAACCATCTCTCCCTCATTCACACCAGACAGGATTTCGACGTCATCCGCGGTTTCGATCCCGGTTGTGACGTTGCGGACTTCGATTTCGTTGGAGGGTCCCACGACGTCGACGGAAACCCGGTCCCCCTGCCGGTCCACGGCTTGCAAAGGAATCGCAAGCGCGCCGCTCTTCTGCTGCAGGCGGATATTCGCATCGGCGTACAGCCCCGGATACAACGTACGATCCGGGTTCGGCACGTCCACTTCGGTGTGCATCGTCCGAGTCTCTTCCTTCACGTCCACCGAAAATCGCGCGACTCTGCCGGGAAATGTCCGGTTCAGTGACGACACAGTGACGCTAACCGGATCGCCAATGTGAATGTACTTTACGTAAGATTCCGGCACGGGAATCACCAAACGGAACGTATCGTCTTCTGACAGGCGAACCAGTGGCATCGCCTGCGTGCTCGATGTTGTGCCCGCCTGCATCAGCGTGCCGAGATTAGCGTACCTCTGCGTGACTACGCCATCGAATGGCGCGGTGATCTTGCGATAGTCGTACAATACCTGGTCCCGCATGAGTTTCGCCGCGGCGGCTTCCGCTTGGCTCTCCGCGGCCTGTTGATTCGCACGAGCCGCTTCCACGTCTGCCTGCGCTGTCAGATCCTTTCCTTGCGCATCATCGATTTCCTGCTGCGCGATCAGGTTGGGCTGCGACTTGGCGACGGCCGCCAGGCGATTGTAGTAATCGTGCAAGACTTTGCGCCGCGCATCTACGGCTTGCACCTGCTGACCCAGCCGCTGGGCTTGATCTTTTGCGGCCTTGATCGCGGCCTGGTCCGCCTGCAGCGTCTGCTCGAGCTCGGGGATTTCCAGAATCGCCATCACCTGGTCCTTTTTCACCCGAGTCCCGTAATCCACGTCCAGTTTGCTGACGTAGCCGGATTCCTTGGCATATACGTCGATCTCCTGAAACGGCACCAGCTCCGATGAGATCGACATATGCTGGTCCAGAGTCTTCCGCGCCGCTTTGACCACTGCCACGGAAACCAGATCTCCCGTCGACGGCGAGCTAGTCGCATTTACGGGCTTGGTGTTGTTGCACGAAACCAGCATCAATCCCGCGACACCCAATCCGGCCAGCGCCACCGGAATGCCTAGCTTGGAACGTTTGCCGAGGACTCTGAGAGCAGACATGTTTGTGACTCCTCTACTATGTGATACCGCCGCAGGCCCAACCCATACTAGAAAGCCGGTATTTTGCTTCCGAAATGCCGGTAGCAGCGCTCCGGATCGACGGTTTTCGTATAGTCTGTAAAACGTGGAGCACCGTTTTCGCAGCCGTTCAGCCCTGATTGTGGGTCTGGGAAGCCTGCTTGCCATCATGGCCGTGGCCGGACTCAGCGCTCTGCGCGTCCTACAAGACGTTCGCGGCAAAGACGACATGATCCGGCGCCAGTTTCTATCCCGAAACCACGTCCTGAATGACATCCGTTCCGAAGTTTATCTCTCCGGCACCCTGGTCCGCGACTATCTCTTAGAGCCAGAGTCTAATCGCGCCGAAACCTACCGCACCGGCCTCGAAGACATTCGGCGCCAGATGTACGAGGCCTTGGATTCCTACGGCGGGGCGGTTGACCAGGACGAACTCCAGCAATACACCGCATTGCGCAACGAGCTCTACCGGTACTGGGAAACCCTCACGCCGGTCTTCGCGTGGAGCTCGGCCGAACGCAGCCAGCGAGGATACCCATTTCTGCGCGATGAGGTTTTTCCGCGGCGTTCGAACATGCTGGCGATGGCCGATCGCATCGCAATGATCAATGAGCAACAATTGACCGCCGGCAACGATCAGGTTGCGGCTTTGCTCGCGGGATTCCAATCGCGGCTGGTAGTGACGTTGATCGCGGCGCTAGGGCTCGGGTTGGGCTTGGCCGCGTTCAGCGCCCGCCGGATCGCCAAACTCGAGGCCCGCGATAATGCCCGTTTCGAAGAGGTCGCCAACGCCCGCGCGCAGCTCAAGGACCTATCGGCGAAACTGGTCCACGCGCAGGAGACCGAGCGGCGCGGCCTTTCCCGAGAGTTGCACGACGAAGTCGGTCAATCTCTTTCCGCGGTTCTGGTGGAGCTCCGCAATCTCTCAGCCGGCCTCGGCGTCAGGCCGGTTGAAGACTTGCGTGCGCACGCTGAGGAAACCAAAGCGCTGGTGGAGAGCACTGTTCGAGTGGTTCGCAATATGGCTTTGCTGCTTCGCCCTTCGATGCTGGACGATTTGGGGCTCGCACCGGCTTTGCGGTGGCAGGCGCGCGAGGTATCAAAACGGACCGGGATGGATGTGACCGTCACCACGGAGATCGCCTCAGACGACTTCCCCGACGAGTACAAGACCTGCATCTACCGCGTGGTCCAAGAGGCGCTTCACAACTGCGCGCGTCACGCTCACGCGAGTAAGGTTCGTGTTCGTCTGCAGCAGAGCGGCGACCACTTCGCGCTTTCGATTCAGGACGACGGGATCGGCTTCAATCCGGAGCAGACCAAGGGCCTGGGTCTGCTGGGTATTCAGGAGCGAGTGACCGGCCTAGGTGGCCGCTGCCGTGTGCATTCGACGCCCGGCCGTGGAACCGTTCTGGCTGTCGAGCTTCCTAGCCCGGCCCAAAACACCGTCGCGGAGCAAGTGCGGGCATGA
>JASHRP010000409.1 GCA_030037375.1 Bryobacteraceae bacterium
TGACGCTGGTTCAGTTTTAGGGGCGGGCGGGCTGGTGGCCTCGTGTCTCCCCGCGTACGCGCCCAGGCTCTAATGCTCGCAATAGAGCGTCTCAATCGCCTTAGGAGATGTTTGGTCACGCTACGAAACCGCAACACCACAATCACCAGGGTGCCCATGAGCAACTGAGCGAAAACAATCCCGAGCCGGAGTCTGTATACTTAGTCAGTTCAGAAACATTCGCTAAGAGCTAAAACATGTTCTGACGTTCTGACGCACTAATTTAGGTCGCGAATGATTTTTAGTCTAGACCAATAAGGCCATAAAGACCAAAGCGCCGTCCGGCATAGGGCCGAGTGGTCATTGCGTGCATCCATTCGGATTTGATTTAGGCGAAATGAGCAGAAGTTAATTGACGGGCGAAATAATCGAAGCCACGATTTCAAGGGCTCGATCCACGGGACTCAGCGGAGCCGACCATCCTGCGCAAGATCCAAATGAGTGCCATTCGGCAAAGTGATCTGACCAGTTCGCAGTATGCGGACTGGCGGCGTCTCGGGATCTGCTCGCCTGAGCAAAATAGCTCCTACTATCAGTCTAGTTACCCGGCCACTTTAGCGAACTAAATGTTGGGCTTTTGGCTGTTCGTTCCTTCGTAATCTTCCGAATTCTTCTAAGCGTCAACCACGTGTAGAAACGCGCATTCAATTCTTTCGAAGCGCTGACTGTTCGACTCGAGTCCCCTTGCCGCCCCTCTTGATTCACAGCACGCGAATGGCGCTGGCGATAGCCGCTTTAGTGATGCTGACGGCGTGCGAACAAATTGCCGTGATCGGGACAAGCCTCCATCACATGCATGAAGGACTCGTGCACACGACGGGTAATCCGCAGGTAGCTCTTTATTCGATCGCGCCAGAGTCTCCGGCTGAGGTAACGATTCAATTCGGTCCAAACGAAAGCTACGGTCTGAAAACGTGGACACGGCACGCGGACGGCCACGCGCCTGCGAAGATTCTTGTTGCGGGCATGCTTCCCGAGGCGACGTACCATATGCGGGCGACGGTGAAATTCCCGGACGGTACGGCCGTGATGGACGTTGATCACATATTTCACACTGGTCCTCTTCCTCCTCGAATGCGCTCTTGGCACATCCGGACTTATCGGGACGATCCGCACGATATTGAGCCGGGATTGGAGCTGTTAGATTCGAGCACTGGAGTGGAATCGCAGATCGCCCTGAGCGACCTCGACGGCAGAATCCTCTGGTCGTATGAAATGCCTGAGCGCCAGACCACCAAGCAGATCGAAGGGTTGCGGAACAGGGCGCTAAACTTGAGCCGCCTCGCGCGGTGGTTCGGGTGGGACATACACGCGGGTCCTCTGAGCGACGCTCTCGCGCGAACAGCGCAACGTGAGGCCAACACGCCGGAGATGGTCCGCGTGGCTTCCGCATCGGACCTCGGTATCATCACCCCAGTAAAGCCGCTTCCAAATGGAGATTTCCTCTTACTCTTCGGACTCTCCTCGCAGTCACTGTTGTCCGGACCTTCGCCGAGCGGCACCTTCTCAATTCTTCGCGAGATCGATCTCGCTGGCGATGCGGTTCGCCAAATCACGGCTCAAGAGCTGAATCGGAAACTGCGCGATTGTGGCCATCCAGAGCTGAAGTTGCAGAACTTTCATCACGATGTGGAGGTGCTGCCTAACGGGCACTGGATTGTAATTGCTAATCAATTTCGCCCGGGGAGCGATCCCGATCAGCGTGAAACTGACATATTCGGCGACGTGTTGATCGACCTGGATACGAATCTCAATCCTGTTTGGACCTGGAGCACGTTCGATCATCTCGACATCAATCGCCGTCCGATGTGGTCGCCGGATTGGACCCACTCAAATGCAGTAGTCTATACGCCCGATGACGGCAACCTCTTGCTTTCCATCCGGCACCAGAGCTGGATCGTCAAGATCGACTACCGGAACGGGATGGGCACGGGAAAAGTGATTTGGCGGCTGGGCGAGGGCGGCGACTTTCGGTTGGTCAATGGCCGCGACCCAGAGGATTGGCAATATGCTCAGCATCTGCCGGCGATCCTCGGTCCGCGAAGCGCCGGTCTGTTCCGGTTGACGATGGTCGACAATGGCGACGCGCGCCCGACGAAAGATGGCGGTCACTGCGTGGAACCGGATTCAGCCACACGAGGCGGGGCGCCCTGCTACACAACGATACCCATCTTTGAAATCGATGAGGCGGCGATGACTGCCAGGATTGTGGCTCGCAAAGTTCTTCCGCCGGCACAATATTCCAATTGGGGTGGCGGCACGGTGATATTGCCCGACGGGCGAATCGAAGCGACCCTGAGCGCTCAAATCAACCAAGGCAAACCGGGGTCGACCGTTATGGAGCTCACGCCGGACGCCACACCGGTAGTGGTTTGGCGGATGGAAACCGAAACGTCGATCTATCGGGCGCAACGAATACCGAGCCCCTACCCGGGAGTTCACTGGGGAGGATCTTCGTAGCAGCCAATGCTAGCGGGCACTGTTAAGCAACCGCTGATTACCGCAACCTTCAGGAGAGTTCCGCCTTCCCTGAGCGCCAGGATCGCGTACGGTCTCTTGGTTGACGGCGCGTTGCGCCCGTTCGTCCGGGCGATGGAAAAGTGCGGTTGCGCTGATCGCGTATTTCGAAGTATGCGAAGACGGCAAATTGGGGAGCGCTCCGCGGCGAACCCTTTCGCCGGATATACGCCAACCGAGCACGATGTTTTTGTCGCGACCTACGCCAAGAGCGGGACCAATTGGATGATGCAGATCGTTCACCAGCTCCTGAACCACGCTCGATGCGAATACGATCACATTCATCAGGTGGTTGCGTGGCCCGCCGGCAAATACCTCGGCGCAATGCGCGGATACGCCATCCCGATCGAGGACGAGTCGGTCTGGCGAGCTTCGCCAGAGCAGAAGCGGGTGATCAAGACTCATTTTGATTGGCACGAGCTGCCTTACTCAGAACGAGCGCGATACATCGTCGTGATTCGCGATCCGAAGGACGTGTTTGTATCGAGCTACTTTTTCTTCGGAGCTACCTTTCCCCTCCCCAGTGTCGACACCTGGTTCAAGTTGTTCTGTTCCCCGGATTTTCCCATGGGCGGCTCTTGGGCTGAAAGCAGCGCAGGGTATTGGGCTGAGCGTGACCGCGGCAACGTTCTTGTTGTGTCGTTCAAAGCGCTGAAGCGCGATCTGGAAGGAACTGTGCGGCGAGTCGCCCAGTTCCTGGATGTTCGCGTCACCGATGACGTGATTCGAACGGTCTGTAGAAGGTCCTCATTTGAATACATGAAGGAGGTCGAACATAAGTTCGGTGTGTGGAAGATGATCCCGTGGCGTTCGACCTCGCCTCTAATACGAAACGGAACTCATGGCGGCTCTGGACAGTTGCTCGATCTCCGAAAGCAAGCTGAGATGGACGCGTATTTCACGAACGAGCTCAAACGCCTCGGCTCAGACTTGGACTACGAAGACTTTTGCGATCCACCCAGCGCTGGTTCCTGAGTTCCCCGCGGCCACACGCGCCAACATCGCTAGGGGCTGGGACGCAATCCAAACCGGCGCGTTCGTGGAAGTTCCCGGCCACCGAATGTAGTTGTCGGCAACCATACGATCAGCGCGCGCTATTTCCAACTGCTGAGTCTGTGCCCAACATTCTGGCCGAGGACTTTCCGGAATCCGTCATGGCCGCTCTCGCACTGCACCGCAATGAGCAGGACAATTTCCGCCAGAAGCTCGGGACCGGCTACCGCGCGGATCTCGATCTGATCTTCGCGAATCCTGATGGAACGCCTTTGAAGCCCGACGCGAGATCGGCGTCCGTCTCGCTGCTCTGCCGCCGGCTCGGACTGCCGAAGGGAGTCAGTCTTCACACGTTGCGCCACAGCCATGGTTCGGTTCTGCTGGCGGACGGCATGGATCTGGCTTCACGCGTGCAGTAGTGTATCCGAAATCGGGCGAATGGAGCTAATCAGCGTCGATTAGCGCTATCCCCGCGTCAAATCACCCAAGGTGAAGCTGTCTTTCAACTCTGTTCTCGTCTACATCCTGCGGCACAGCGGGTGCACGGGCCGCCTCATGAGCGGTCGGATTGAGCGGCGCGGAGCCGGTGGCCTCCACGTATTCGACAGTAGGGACGAGCTAATCGAATATATTTCCGGGGACCGGGTCCGGAGTTGGTGCGTGTTGGACGGAGCCGGAGCACGGCATAAGGAGTGGTGCCACATCCAGGCCGAAGACGCTGCTTTCTTCTGAAGGCGGGGCTCGTTTCAGGAGTCCAATGGTCCAATCACCGGAGTGGCCATCGACAGCGCCGAACGACCCTCGGCGAACTGACGGGGCCGGGGGCCTAAGCCCCCTCGAACTCCTCACGCAGAATTGCAATCACGTCATCCTCGTCGGCGCTGGGATCGTTCAGCAATTCTTCGAGCCGCGAATCAACCGCGCCGTGATCGGCGGGTGGAACGATTGCCTTCAGTTGCGCAACATATTGCTCGATTGCTGCACGTGCTTCCTCTGCCATGAGCTGAGCTTAGCATCAGCGCTGCAAGCGACACGCTCGGGAGGCCCTCCAGGGGAGCCTTGGTCGTCTCCAGTCGCAGCCCCATCTGCTCTTGAAGAGCCGTGAACAGCGATGGGGCGCTCGAATCTCCCGCGCCGTCGAACGGCGCGAACTCAGCATCGAAGTTAAACTCTCCCGCGAGGCCTGTGCGATCGATCACCGGCCGCCGCGTCGTTAGCAGGAGCATGAAGGCTAAGTCGCGGAGTTCCACTCTCCTGCCGGTGAGCTTGTTAGCGTCCCCTTCGCGGCGGATACCCAGCTTGCTCTTGTCGGCGTCCGCCGGTCGAGTGAGCTTCGCTCCACCCTTAGCCTGCGTGAGCGCGTAGCCTTGAACCTGCTCGTCTCCCGATGCACCACCAGCTTGAAGCGGTCGGCCAACATCGTCTGAAGCATTTTCTCCAGCTCCGGCGCATCGCCCTTCATGAACTGATCGAGAGTGTAGTCGGGTGCGCCCTCAGGCATCAGCGCTTGAATCTCGTATCGCTCCGTCCTGATCCAAGAAGGCCCGCCGGTGAGAAGATCGCCGAAGCTGACATAGGAACAACCCCTCGTTTTGTTGTAGCCATAGGCCCAGGTGATCAGCGCGTAAGGAGTCGTTGTGACGGTGAAGCCCTCCCGTCAAGTCTTGGGAAGCCACCATCGCAGCCTCCTCCGATGCCGCCTGTTGCATCGCTGCCGCGCCCGCCTCCGCCGGGCACCGGGCCGACCGGCTTTGCCGAGACTACTTCGAAAGCGGCAGG
>JASHRP010000410.1 GCA_030037375.1 Bryobacteraceae bacterium
AGCAACTCGGAACTTCCGCCCGGCGGAAGATCCAGCGCCGCCACCACCACGTCGACGCGCTGTTGCTCCAGGTTGCGGATGGTCTCTTCGAGATTGGCCGCTTCCACCACCCGATAACCGGCCATGTCCAGCCCGCTCCGAATCAGCCCGCGTGAGAATGCCGACGCATCCGCGACCAAGACGCGCTTGCCGGAACACCGCCCGCTTCCTGCGTCGGTCCAATTCGCCACCCCCCGCAGCACTTGGTTCAGGTCCAGAAAATCCGCGACCAGCTTCCCGACCACCGCCGAGCCCAACAGGCCCTTGCGGACCGTTTTTTGCCGCACGGTCACCGTATCCTCTACCACGTCCAGAATCTGATCCACCACCACGCCCGCGCTGCGCTCCCCGTCGTTGAACACGATCACTTGAACCGGATCCGGCGCGTTTGCTCCATTCGATCCCGCTTCCAGAACTTCGGCGAGTGGCACCAGCGGAAGAAGCCGGTTGCGATACTGCACCACTTCGCTTCCGCCCGCATGCTCGATCGAGCGGCGCGGAAATTCCTCCAGCCGCGCAACCAGCGACAACGGAACCGCCAATCGCTCAAACGAGCCAGCCCGGAACAGGAGCAGCCTCTGCTGTTCGACGCCGGTTTGCACCTTTTGCTCCGTCGCGGCATGCGATTGCTCTCGGGATTCCGCTAAGACCTCTGAGCGCTGCCCGATCCCGAGCACATCCAGGATCAGCGCGACCTTCCCGTCGCCCATGATCGTCGCGCCGGCGTATACCGACAGTCCCTTTAACTGCTTGCCCAGCGGCTTGACCACGATCTCTTGCGTGTCGTTGATCTCCTCCACCACCAGCCCAAACTGGCGCTCCTCGGCCTGCAGGACGACGATATTCACAGCGCCTGAGCCGCCCGCGGTCTTCAGTCCCAGGACCCGGTCGAGATAAGCGATCGGAAGCAATTTTCCGCGGCGTCGATACACCGGCGTCCCATGAACCTGCTCGATATGCTTGTCTCTCGAATCGCCTTCCAAGCGAATCAGTTCCAGCAGGCTGACCTGCGGAATCACGAAACGTTCCCCGCCGCTCGCAACCACCAGGCCGGGAATGATCGCGAGCGTCAGCGGAATTTTCAGTTTGACCGTGGAACCTTCGCCAGGCCGGCTGAAAATGTCGACAATGCCGCCGATCCTTTCGATGTTGGACTTGACCACGTCCATGCCCACGCCGCGCCCGGACACGTTAGTCACGGTCTTCGCCGTGGAGAAGCCGGGCTGGAAGATCAGGTTCAGCGCATCGCGATCGCTGATTTTAGAAACGTGCTCGGGATGGACCAAGCCCTTCTCGACGGCTTTCTGTTTGACCCGCGCGACATCGATCCCAGCGCCGTCGTCCCCGATCTCGATATTCACTTGCCCGCCTTCGTGATACGCGCGCAGGGTCAGCTTGCCTTGCTGCGGTTTCCCCAAACGCGCCCGAACATCCGGCGCTTCGATGCCGTGGTCGCAGGAGTTGCGGACCAAATGCACCAGCGGGTCTTTTATGGCTTCGATGATGGTGCGGTCAAGCTCGGTTTCCGCGCCATCCATCTCCAGCCGGATCTGTTTGCCGAGCGCCACGGCCATGTCGCGCACCACCCTCGGCAGTTTGTTCCAGACCATGCCGATCGGCTGCATGCGCGTTTTCATCACGCCTTCCTGCAGCTCGGTCGTGATCAAATTCAGCCGCTGGGAGGTCGCGTTCAGGGTAGCGTCTTCGCGCTGCGCGTTGAACTGAAGAATCTGATTCCGCGTCAGGACCAGCTCCCCGACTAGGTCCATCAGCTTGTCGAGCAGGCCCACGCCAACGCGGATATTGGCGTCCGCGACCGCCGAAGCTTTGCCGGCATCCTCCTCGGGCTTCGCCGCTTCAGTGGCCGGCGCGGCCGCTTTCGGTTGACTCGCGCCACCGGAATCCTGCTGCGCGGCGGCGCGTAAGCGTTCCGCGAGCGCTTCGAACCGGTCCGCGCCCTCCTGCCCGCTGGCCTCAATTGTGGCCATGATCTTTCGCACCGTGTCGACCGTTTCCAGAATCAGCGACACTAGGGGCGGGCTAAGATCGCGCTGGCCATCGCGCAACTGGCTGAGCAGTGTCTCCGCCTGATGCGTGACGCGTTCCAGCGTTGCGAACCCCAGGAAGCCGCACGTGCCCTTGATCGTGTGAATGGTTCGGAAGATGCTGGCCAGCAGCGCGCCGTCTTTCGGACGCTTCTCCAGCTCCACCAGCTCCTGATCCAGACGCGCGAGGTTCTCGTGGCTCTCGACCAAAAATTCCCGAATTACATCTTGATCTTGCTCAACCATGGTTTTGCTCTCTGGGATTGCTCTCTCCGGGATTGCGCACTTGTGCTTGTTATCGTCAGTGGACGGAAAGCCAACATATCTCCGTCGTTGAGCCGGAATAGGCGAAATGCTGATTGCAGTCACATCGAAAAGAAATTTGTGCCGCGCTGAAACGGCGAGACTTATTTCTCGCCGCGTGGAGGGATTGTTGCGCCGTTGCGTACAATCGGCGTGCGTATGTCTCAACGGTTTTGTCTATATTGGCTGCGGGAAAACGGCTGCGACACCGGAACGCCGCTTCGAGCCGATGAGCTCGATCCCGCCATCCGGCCGAAAGTCTTGGAGCTTGCCGGGGCTTGCGGCGACGTCATCGTGAGGCTTCCGTATCTGAACAAAAAGGAATGGCGCAAGCGCGAGGCGGCCTTGCGCGCGCTCCGATTCGAACGCGAGGGAGATCTAATTTTCCCGGTACTGTCTCCGGCAATGGAGCTGCGCAACGTGGCGGCGTATCTCGCGCTCACCGACCCGGCATGGGTGAACGCGCCCACCATTACTGATCAAAATTACTTCCCGGTTTGGCAGAACGTCTCGATGACGCTGCAAAGTTGCTTTCGCGAATGGATCCCGGCGGAATATTTTCGCGATGCCGCGCGCTATGAAGATCGTGCCGCGGGCTATACGCTTATGCTGTATCGAGCCGCGCGGGTGTGTCACGGCCGTCCGCGCGGCGATTTCACTTACGATCTTCGCGATTATCCGGTGTGCGAAAACACGGTGGAGCAGGCGACGAAGATGACAGGACTGCGGCTGCATTCCATCCTGACTTCGGTCGAGCAGCGGTTGCAAAGGGAAGGGAAGCCGGAGCTGGCTCGCCGATACGCGCCAATTTGGCACGAAGATGTCGTCGTCGCGGTGCGAAAGAAGCCGAAGCAGTTTATCGAGCTGCTGACGGCCGAATCGGCGTTCATCAATGCGCTGGTGGAGCTCGGGCTGAATCGGACGCACGCGGGCTTGCATCGCTTCGCGAAGCTCGCCAACCAGGCCCTGCGCAAAGTATGCGGCATGGACCTGCGCCATTTAGGCGTTCGAGGTCTTGAAGAAACAACCGCGGTGCTCGCCGGTAAGACGGAAGTCAGCGGCGGGTAGTCACAGGGAGGATGATTCGGTGCGTCGCGGCGAGAACCTCAGCAACCGAGGGCCGTTCCAGCACGGCCACGTTCGGGCCGCGAGGAGCCCAGACGCGTGGATCGGTGGTAAGGAAAATCGCTACCACGGGAGTTCCGACCGCGGCCGCAAGATGCGCGATGCCGGAATCGTTGCCGATGTAGGCTCGCGCCGTCGCGAGCCAACAAGCGAGCTCGTACAAATCCTCGAATCGGACCGCGTCTTGCAACGGTTCTTCGGGTCCGGCGGTCCATTTCACAGGAACGCCGAGCTGCTCAGCTACCACCCGGAAATTCGCCATCGGCCACCGCTTCTGAGGCGCGCTCGCGAAAGGATGGATCACGACGAAATCCTCGATCGCCTGAGAAGGAATCGGAATCCTCGGAATCCCTTCGGCAGGCGGAGGAAGCGCGGGAAAAAAGTTAAACGGCAGGTGCGCGACAGCCTCGCGAAATTCCTGAAAATTGGACCCGCACCAGGAGTAGATCGAATCGAAAGTTTCAAGCTCCGGAACGCGCGCGCCCTCACGCACGCCAATAAGCTCAATCCCCGTATCGATGATCGCGCGAGTGCGATCGGCGAAACGGATCAACGGCAGAACCGGCCGCGGAGCCCAGACTTCGGTGTAATCGGCCCGAGCCGCTTCAAGCGCCGGTAAAGAAAGAATCACATCGCCGATCGCTCCGGGCCGGACCAGCAGCCTCCTCACATTCCTCGGCGGCGCATATTGTCGTTCATGGCGACGCCCGGCATTAGCGCCTCCTCATGTACTCATTAAAGCCTACCTCCGGAGCCACCTTCCACTTCGGCCGGTCGCCTTGTCAGAGTTCGAGCTTGCCCATGAGCCGCATCTGCTCGGGATAGAAATACTGGGCGACGGAGAGGCGTC
>JASHRP010000411.1 GCA_030037375.1 Bryobacteraceae bacterium
AGGCAGATGCAGAGCATCGCAACGTTCCGGAGCGAGAGCCAGGCAGATCAGGCCGCGGCCGTGAACCGCCATGAAGTTGATCGCTTCCGGCGTGACGAATTCGGCGGCGAGCGTCAGATCGCCTTCGTTTTCGCGGTCTTCATCGTCCACTACGACGAGCATGCGGCCGGCGCGGATCTCTTCAATCGCCTCGGGAACTGTGGCAAAGGACATTAGCCGATCTCAGGATAGCGTGAACGCGAAGCCCCGGCGTGAAGAGGTATGGCTTGCTCAGGCGCGCTTAATGCACTAATGCGTGCAGCGAGTGGTCCTGGTTCACCGGCACCTCGATGTCCACCCATCCGATCATCATCTCGTCCCAGGTCTGCGGACCCCAGCGAACCAGCGCAGCCGGATCGGGATTGAAGGGATTGTTGGCCGAGTTATCGAAGTACGCGGTGCATTCGATGCGCGTCCCGGCCGGCAGAAGCTTGGGCGTTTCCAGGTAGTAGTAGGGCTGCCAGTTGAAATCGTACTTGGGAATATCCAGCAGAATCTCGGTATCGCCATTCGGATAAACCGCGCGGAACTGGAATGACTTCCCGCGCAGATGCATGTGCGCGCGCATGCCCGCAAGCTTGACCGGATGCTTTATGGTCAACGACGCGTCCACGCGAAAATTTCCGTTGCCCGGCGGGATCGCCAGCATTGGGTCCATCACCTGCATGGCTACGAGCCGCTCCGTAACCGGCTTCTTGGCGAACACCAAACCGATCTTGGTGCGATCGCGGCCGGCCTTTCCCGTGGCCGCGTAATGCATCTGGAAAACCAGCGTGGACCCTGCCTTGACTAAGCGGGCTTCGCCCGGCCTCCAGATCTGCGGCTCGCTGCCCGGCGCGTAGCCGGCCAAATACTCCTCATTGTTCACGCCGGTGCCATCATCGATCACCACAATCGAGTGATGCACCAGCGAGCGGTCTCCTGGCCGGACCTCCGCCATCTGGACCCACTTGTCTTCGGTGAAGTGCGTCGGCACCGGAATGTACTGATAATCGATCACACCCTTGGCCGGGACCTCGAACTCCTGCGGCATCTCGAACACGACATCCGGCTTGGGGATGCGCCAACCCTCGGTGAATGCGGCCGGCTTCGGAGCGTCGGCTTCGTTGCCTTCCGGCGCTCCTCCATCCACCCATGCCACCAGCGTTTGCTTTTCGGCGGGGCTCAGCGAAAGATCGTTGGTGAACTTTCCGTAGTGCGGGTCCGCGGTCCACGGCGGCATCTTTCCGGTGATAACCGATGTCCGTATCGCCTTGGCCCATGGCCTCGCCTGTTCATACGTCATCAGAGCCATTGGCGCGGCCTCACCGGCGCGATGGCACATCTGGCAACGTTTCTGAAGAATGGGCTCGACGTCTTTATGGAATGTGGGCGCCGGCGTTGTGGTTGCTGCAATCGCGGGGAGCGTGGCGAGGCTCGCAATCCAAAGGGAAGCTGCGCCGAACTGCATACAATTCAGTTTATGACACAGGAATGAATCACGCGCCAGGGGTGGCTGGCCGCGCGAACTCCATCACTTCCTGTTTCGGGACGCCGGGTTCGAAGCACCGCCGGCAGCGAGCCTCATACATTCCCGAAGCGCCCACTACGATCAAATCGTTCGACTCCACCAGCCTCTGCGTGTGTTTCGCCGGATTCCCGCAGCGCATGCAGATCGCGAGAGTCTTGGTGATCGACTCCGCCAGGCACAGCAACTCCGGCATCGGCGAGAACGGACGGCCCAGATAGTCCGTGTCGAGCCCCGCGATGAGAACCTGCTTGCCTGTATCGGCAAGCTGGCTCGCGATGTCCACCAGTTCCGGCCCAAAGAAATTGGATTCGTCAATGCCGATCACCTGCGTGCGCCAATCCATTTGATCCAGGATTTCTTTAGCGTTGGCAACCACGGTCGATTTCATGCGCTGGTCGCCATGCGAGACGATCTCGTCTACGGAGTACCGGTCGTCGAGCACGGGTTTGAAGACCTGCACTCGTTTGCGGGCGATTTTAGCGCGGCGCAAGCGCCGGATCAGCTCCTCGCTCTTGCCCGAGAACATAGGCCCGCAGATAACTTCGATCCATCCCACGTGGCCGGTGACAATATCCATGTAACGAACCTGTCAGAATAACGCGGGTGGTGGCGAGTGCGCTACTGAACGGTCTTGTTCAGTATAAGGATGTGCTGGCGCGGCAAAGTCTCGATGACTCGCGTGAGCTTGAATCCCTCCGCTTCCAGCTCGGTCTTGACCTCGGCCACGGTCATCTTATGCTCTTCGCGGATCGGGATCGACGGATCTTCTTTGCGGTATTCGAGCAGCACCAGACGGCCGTCCGGCTTCAGCGCGTCGCGGATTCCGTGGAGCATCTTCTGCGGCTCGGAAAACTCGTGATAGACGTCTACCAGCAGAACCAGATCCAACGCGGATTTCGGCAGCATCGGATCTGTGTAACTTCCCTGAACGGTCGTAACGTTCGAAGCATGCGCCTTCAAGGCATTCTCGCGAACCTTTTGCAGCATCTCGGGCTGCACGTCTTCGGCGTACACCTTGCCGGAAGGCCCCACCCGCTTCGCGAGCTTCATGCTCATGTAGCCGGTGCCAGCCCCGACGTCGGCCACCGTCATGCCCGCTTTTAGATTCAGGGCGTCGAGCGCCCCATTAGGGTTCTCTTCCTGCTCACGCTCCGGCCGTTCCAGCCAAGTCTCGCAACCGCCGTATCCGCAAACTCCGGCGATGTGCCGTCCGGTGAGCGGATGAACACCCGGCGTTGTTGCCGGAGCCTGAAAGGCTCGAGCCGTGAATAACCCCGCCGGGAGGGCCAGAACCGACGCCAGCAGAATGAAGTGCGAGCGCCGCATATCGAGTTATTGCAGGGCCGTCTTAATGAAAGCGCCGGCCAGCACTCCGCCGATTACTTCGCCGATAATCGGGATGAACGCGTACCCCCAATTCGATCCGCCCTTGCCCGGAATCGGAAGAATGGCATGCATGATGCGCGGACCAAGGTCACGCGCCGGATTGATCGCGAATCCAGTGGTGCCACCCAAGCCTAAACCGATCGCCCACACGGTCCCTCCTACCAAAAACGGACCGAGCGCAGGCGCGGGCCCGCCCAGACTCACGGACTTCGAAAAGATCGCGCCGATGATCACCACCAGCAGGAAAGTACCCAGAGTCTCGGAAAGGAGGTTCGCGCCGGTAGACTTCACGGCCGGCCCAGTGGAGAAGCAGGCCAGCTTCGAACCCTGGTCCTGCGTCAGCGGCCAATGCGGCATGAAGTGGAGCCAAACAAGGAGCGCGCCTACCATCGCACCCAAAATTTGGGCGGGAATGAACGTCGCGACGTTGCTGAAATCTCCTTGGGCGATCGCCATCCCCAGCGTCACCGCTGGATTTATGTGCGCGCCCGAACTGCCGCACGCGATCGCCGTAAAGACGCCTGCAACGACGGCCAAGCCGTAGCCTGTGCAAATGACCATCCAGCCGGAGTTTTCGCCCAAAGTCTTCTTTAGAACAACGTTGGCGACCGTCCCGTTCCCCAACAACACGAGAACCAAAGTTCCCATGAATTCACCGAAGAATGCTGAATGCATGTAAGTGCAGGCTTCCCCCTAGCGACGTAGCTTAAAGACTGCTTTTATTGAGACTCTCGAAATTGCGTTGACGGAAGCCGGCCTTAAGCCAGCTTCCGCAGTTTGGTTACGCGGCCGATCTCGACCCACTCGCCCACGAAAATGTTGCCGTTGCGATCGAAGATAGCCGTGTGCGGGTTGACGAACTGGCCCGGCACGAACGAGGCGCGATCCGTAGTGGTTCGCGGCGGGTTAGGCATCGTCGGTTCGCCCAGATTGATGATGATCTTGTTGTTTGCGTCGAGTATCGAAACGCGGGCCTGCAGATCCGGCACCAAAACTTCCTTCGTCTTCGGATGCGGATAGAAGTGGCACGGCTGGAGTGTGCCCGCGATTACATCCATGGGCTTGTCATCCAGCGAGTAACGGACGATACGCGCATTGCCGCGGTCGGCCACGAACAGCACCGGATTGGCAGGATCGCGCAGATCGACCCAGTTTCCGTGCGGATTGTTCATCGACTCGATAGGTACGTCTCTGGGAGTTCCTACGCGATTCAGGGGCGGTGGGGTTGCGGCCCTGCCACCTCCACGAGCGCCTCCGCCTCCACCACCGCGAGCTCCGCCACCGCCGCCGCCTGGTCCGCCACCGCCGGGACCACCTTGCGCGACCTGGCCGCCGCCTCCACCTGGAGCTCCACCACCTCCGCGGCCGCCTCTGCCGCCACCCGCTGCGCCACCACCGCCGCCACGGGCGGGGGCAGAGCCTGCCGGCGGGCCACCGAACGTATTTACCAGCTTCGGAAATGCGGTCGGACTGGAGACAGTGTAATGGAACATATAGAACGCGCCGTATCCGTCGCCGACCCAGAAGTCGCCATTCGGGGCAATCGCAATATTCGTCGGGCGATAGTTCAGACCGCCAGTTGCGCCCAGCGTCTTCACATACGGCATCGACTCATGCGGATAACCCAGCGTCCAGACTTCTTCACCCTTCAGCGTCCGTTTGGTGATGAAGCCGTGCTTGTCATCGCAGAAGTACAGATACTCGGTGTTGCCTTCCTTGCGAAGGTGCATTCCATGCGCGCCGCCGCGGAACATCGGCCCGAAGGAGCGGACGAACTTGCCCTTCTCATCGAACACCACCACGCTGTCCGGGCTCGGGCTATCCGCGTACACCGTGTGGTGCACGTAAATGTGGCCTTGAGCGTCTTCGGAGATGCTGTGCGTGTTGCCGTACTTTATGTTCGACGGGAGCTCGCCCCAGTCATGAATGCATTCGTATTTGTGTTCGCCCTCGCCGAGAATGGGCAGCTTCTTGCCCGTCTTGTCATCGGCTTTGATGAAGAACGGAACGGCGACCGCGGCCGCGCCGGCGGTGAGAAAGCTGCGCCTGGTTGTGTTAGAGGCGGTCAGAGTCGGATTGGTCATAACTTGTAGCTCCTGGATGGGCCTTGCGGCCTCCGGCTATTATAGCTCCTTCAAATCAAAAAGGAAGTAATGTTGGTGAGGTAGTCTGAACTGATGGAACAGCTTGTACTGTTGCCCGGACTGCTTTGCGACGAAGCGGTTTGGAAGGGCCAGGTCGACGCCTTAAGCGACATCGCTTCATGCACTTGCATGGATTGGGGCCGGCTCGATTCGATCCTCGCCATGGCGGAAAGAGTGATTCGTCTGGCGCCTCCGGAATTTTCGCTCGCCGGGCATTCGATGGGCGGGCGCGTCGCGTTCCAGGTTGTCCGAATGATTCCCAAGCGAGTGAAGCGTCTCGCATTATTCAACACCGGCGCGGACGCAAAGCCCCCGGGCGAAGCCGGCGTCGAGGAGGAACGCAAACGCCGCGCATTGCTCGACATCGCCAAAACGCAAGGCATGCGAGCCTTCGCCATGCAATGGCTCCCTCCGATGATGAAGCCGGGCAGGATGACCGACAAAGACTTGGTCGAATCGATCGTTCAGATGCTCGAGCGCAAGAACGCGGACATTTACGAGATGCAGATGCTGGCGCTGCTCGGACGGCCGGATGCCAATCCCACGCTGCCAACGATCAAGTGCCCGACTTTGCTGCTCAGCGGAAGCGACGATTCGTGGAGCCCTCCGGCTCGTCATGAGGAGATGGCCGCGAAGATTCCGAACAGCCGCGTGGTCACGATTCCCGACGCGGGGCACATGGCTCCGATGGAGCAGCCAGAGGCGGTTGCAGCGGCGATGCGGGATTGGTTGAATATTGCGGTTTGAGATGCGTAAGGAGGAGAGCAAGACGCTCTCCTCCGAAAAAAGGACTCAGCGGGTTTTAGCCGCGCCGTGCCTTGATGACTAAGGATCGAGGCGCTTCGCTTTCGCGGGTACTCGCTAAGCGAGGCATGCTGAACTGGAATCCAGTCATACCGTCTATCCAAAGTTGAGAGAGTTGATAGCGCTCACCCGCGACCTTCAGGACGAGGCTAGTATCCAAGTCCGCACCGGGTTTCTCGATCGGGGTTGCGTGGACGATCGACTTGCAAATCAGACCGTCCTTGTAAAAGCCGAAGGTATTCGGTTGATCCGCCAGAGGACGAATCTCATAATCACCGGCCGGAAGCTGCGTGGTTCCAGCAGTGAAGCCGTAGGGCAGGTTAACGCTAACCTGAGTGAATGTCTGCGCGTGAGCCAGCAACGAAGCTGCCGCCATCGCGATCGACAAAGAAAGCACACGTGTCGCGCGCATTGTTTCTCCTTTTTAGAATTAGAAGCCCGGGTGCAGTGGGCGTGCCGCATTTTGCCGAGTTACACATGACTTCCGCTTGTTTTGATGTCCCGTAAGATCTTGAGGTTACGGGAGTTCCCGCATACCGGAATGTTTGATGGAACGCCCCGTGAAGCGCCTTTTTGGCCGTGGAATCGCGCCTCAGCAGACCTCTTTGAAGGAGAACCTGCGGTTCGCCGCCTGTGGTTCCTACCCTGCTTGATGCGTCGCCAGGCGGTATACGTTACGCGCGAGCGGCGTCGAAAGCACTACGCTAGTGGTTGGCACGCCGTAACCCTGGAACTTCATCACCAGCTTTTCGAGAGCCTCAATCGAGTCCACCAGAACCTTGATCACCAGAGCGTCGCTGCCGGTGACGTGGTGGCACTCCCGGACTTCCTCGCAGGTTTTGAGGAACGACAAAAACGGCGTGTATTGTTCGCCGTCGCAAGCCATGCGAATGATCGCGGTTATGCCAAAGCCGAAATACGCTGGATCGATGTCCGCGCGGTAACCGCGAATCACCCCGGCCTCTTCCAGATGGCGGAGGCGTTCCGCCGTCGCTGAGGGAGACAGGCCTACGCGGCGGCCAAGCTCGGCATAAGAGATGCGCGCGTCCTGCTGAAGCTCATCCAGCAGCTTGCGGGCGATGTCGTCGATCAGCTCGCCGGCCTCGCGTTCTCGTTTCGGGGTTACCAGCATTCATCCTCCATACCCGCGGACTTGATCCGCGGAGAGTGTGAACCGGCAACCCAGCCGGTAGCGCGCGAGCAACTGACACGGTTCGTTCTCTTTATTTGTAACAGCTTTTCGTATTGACGACGGCGAGGCTCCGCGGGAGCTTCTACGGCAGTACGGTCAGGGCAGCCTTAGGTGCGGCAGCGTCCCGGCAAAAACTACTTGCCGGTCAGCTCGTCGACCAGTTTCTGGGCGCCGTATAATTTGCTCAGCGCCTCGGTCATCGCGGCGGTGTGCACGGCTACGGCGCGATTTTTTTCGATATCGTAAACAAAGTCGCCGACCAGGCTTTCTATATTCCCGTCGAAAATCAGTCCCACAATCTCCGCATTCCGGT
>JASHRP010000039.1 GCA_030037375.1 Bryobacteraceae bacterium
GTGAGTGGAGCTGTACAGCTCCACGGCTTCGCGAAACAGTGCCTCCTTCGATTCGAACGCGGCGTAAAAGCTCGGCGGTGTGATGCCGCCCATGGCCCGCTGGAGATCGTTCAAGGTCGCGCCTTCGTAGCCATGCGCCCAGAACACCTCCATCGCCCGCAGAAGGGCTTCTTCGCGATTGAAGCTGCGCGGACGTCCGCGGTTCGCCATTGTCCCGCTTTCTATAGTACCCACTATATAACCCTTGACAGGGCCGCGTCCGTCTGCCAGACTTCTATAGTGATCGCTACGGAACCATGTGATTCACATGCAACAGAACCTCACCGACACATTGACCCTGCTTAGCCATACACCCGCCGCCCTCGATGCGCTGCTGCGCGAATTGCCCGAAACGTGGACCCTCCGCAACGAAGGCGAGGGCACGTGGAGCGTATTCGACGTGGTCGGCCACTTAATTAACGCTGACCGGACCAACTGGCTGCCTCGGCTAAAGCTAATCCTCGAGTTCGGCGAATCGCGCCCGTTCGAGCCCTTTCAACGGCGGGCGCACGTTCGAACGAATCAAGGGAAGCCGTTGGGCGAACTGCTGGATGAATTCGCCCGCGTGCGGCGCGACAGCGTCGAAGAAGTTCGCGGATTGAATCTGCGTCCTGAAGACTTCGCGCGGCGCGGACAGCACCCGGCTCTGGGCGTCGCCACTTTATCGGAGCTATTGGCGGCATGGGCGGCTCACGATTTGACTCACCTCCACCAGATCTCCCGGATCATGGCGCATCAATACCAGGACGCGGTCGGTCCGTGGAAGGCATATTTAGGAGTCATGCACTGCGCCGGACACGGAGCCTCGTGATCACAGGGCTCCTTCCGTTATCATGGCATCTTGCTCAAGACTCGCCATCGATTCGTCGGGCCAGTGGCGCTGCTTGCCGTCGTAGTCTTATTTCATTGGAAGCTCACGCTCACGCGGCAATACACGTGGCTCGAAAATCCGGACATGGCGAATCTGGTCCTGCCGTGGCTGCAGTTTCAAGCTGGCGAATGGCGCCATCACCACTTCCCGCTCTGGGATCCGAATAGCTGGTTCGGCCAGCCTCTCATCGGACAAGGCCAGCCTGGCGCGGCGTATCCGCTCAATTGGCTGCTGTTCCTCGCGCCGCTCAAGAACGGATGGCTGCGCGATTCGGCACTCAACTGGTATTACGTGCTTGTGCGATATCTGGCTGCACTTTCGGCTTATGCTCTCGCTCGCGATCTTAACCGCACCCGCATCGCTTCGATTCTCGCCGGATGCGTGTATGCGCTCGGCGGCTATGTCGCCGCCACTCCCGCTCCGCAAATGGTGAATGGAGCCGTCTGGACTCCGCTCGTTTTCCTATTCCTGTTTCGCGCCGCGCGCGGCGACCGCCCGTGGGCCAACGCCTTTCTGTCCGGATTCTTTCTCGGCGTGGGATGGCTCGCGGGTCACCATCAAATGAATCTCTACGTGTCGATGGCCGCGGTGGGAATGTGGATTTGGCTTTGTGTTCGAGAGGGAAAGCTGAATCGAACGATGCTCAAACTCGCCGCGGCGTCCCTCGCGATCGCCGTCCTCGCCAGCGCATTCCAGACACTGCCGATGGCCGAATACGGCCGGCTCGCCGTGCGCTTCAGCGGTCCGCCGGATCCTCTGCGGTTCAACCAGACGGTCCCGTATAGTGTGCTCGAACAGTATTCGCTGAGACCGCTCGGCATCCTAGGCACCTTTATTCCCGGCCTCCAGAAGGGCGCGAACGCCTACATCGGAATCGTCGCGTTGAGCCTGGCCGTGCTCGGCGCGATTCGCGGACGGCGAGAGAGCCAGGTTCGCTGGCTGGCCGCTCTGAGCATAGCAGGAATCCTTTTCTCGCTCGGCCCGAACGGGCTGCTCAACGGCATGCTGTACGCGATCACCCCGATGCTCGACAAGGCTCGCATGCCCGGCGCCGGGACGGTCGTATTCGCTGTCGGCATCGCACCATTGGCGGCGTATGGACTCGATCTCCTCAAGGACTCGTCAGGCCGAACCAGCGCCATTTTGGCAATGATCGGCGGGACCATCGCGGCTACCGCCTTCATCTTGACCGAGGCCAAGATCGACTTCGACGAGCGAATTCTGGTCACTGCGGTCGCCGCGTTACTGGCGGCCGCGCTCCTCGCAGTGAGGCCGCGATGGACGGGATTCGCGACGCTAGGACTCGTGCTGCTGGAGCTCGCCAACGTCACGGATTATTTTCTGCCCAACCGCAGCGATCCAAACGCAACGCCCATCCTCAACGCGCTCAGCCGGGATCGCGATCTGGCCGACTACATTCGCTCGCGTAGCGTCGCTGGCCGCGTTATGTACGACGACCAGCTCATCCCCTACAACATCGGAGACTGGTACGGTCTTGAAGCGGTCAACGCGTACACCTCTGGTGTGCTGACCAAGGTTTGGGAGTCGGACGTATTCTCGCACCGCAGCATGGATTTTTTCGGGGTTCGTTATTACCTCGGCAAAACGCCTCTGCACCCGGACCTGAAGCCCGTGTTCACGGCAGCGAGCGGCATTAAAGTGTTCGAGAATCCCACGGTCTACCCGCGCGTCTGGAGCGTCCATGCGGCGGCTTCCCCGCCCGTTCGTGCCGATCTCTTGAACGCTATGCGCGACCCTGCCTTCGATCCGCGCAATCGCGCCTTACTTAGTGGCCCTGTGCCTCAAGGAATTTCCGCGTGCGGCTCTGCACTGGACGATATTCAAATGCCGGTGCATCAATCGGCCTATGTGAAAATCGATGCGCACATGGGCTGCCGCGGCATCGTCATTCTGACCGATGCAAGCTTTCCCGGCTGGCGCGCTGCCGTCGACGGCAAAGCCGCGCCGATTCTCGAAACTTACGGAAGCGTACGCGGCGTTGTAGTGGAGGCGGGTGATCACACAGTGGAAATGCGCTATCGGCCGTGGAGTGTCTTGGCCGGAGCTTTGCTAACCGCCTGCGCGGCGGGCGCGACTCTGTTGCAAATTCGCCGTGCCCGCCGCCAGGTGTTGGCTGGAGGAATCTAATTCTGCGTTATTGCGATGGAGGAAGTTCGAGCTTCGTCTTCAGGTTTTCCAGCCTGTCCTTGGTCTGCCCGTAGTTGACGAAGTCGGCGATCATCGCGGCCAAGTCCGTCGAGTAATCGGCATTGGCTTCCAGATAGTCCTTATACTCGGCGAAATTGTGATGAACCTCGCCATTCAAGGTTTCGATAACCGCGGAGGTGTATCCTTCCAACTCATCCAGGTAGGGCACGATTTCCCGGACGACCTTCTTCTGCCATGGCGACGCACTGGCGGCTGCTTCTTGAAGCTTGGCCTCAGTGCGAACGAGAGTATTCACATGGTCTTTGATTTGGTTGATGGTCTCCGCTTGCGTTTCATGGCTGACCTTCATCCGGTTGAAGCTCTCCATGGTCACAGCGTCTTCCTTTAGTTGAAACGCCTGCGTTTTAGCTTCTCCCAGGAGCTTGGTGACCTGGGCGGAGTCGGCCACCTCAGCCGCGAAGATGGCGGGCGTGGCAGCCAATAGTGTCAAAACGATTTTCCGTGTGTTCATGCAGTCCATCCTTTCCCTTACGTATTCCTCGCTCGCGTGAACTGCTATTCCATAAGCATTCGGACAGCCAGGTTCGGACCGATATGTTTTTAAGGAGTTTTACGTTGAACTCGCTCGCCTGGCGAGGATACTGGGTGAAAAGCCTCAGATCTGTCGCGCAAACGCGCGAATCGGGTAGGAAGCGTTAACGCTTGATCCCTCGGCGAAAGCAGTACTCAGCGTGGTCGTCGACGACTCCCACCGCCTGCATCCACGCGTACACGATCACCGGTCCAACGAATTTGAATCCCTTCTTCTTCAAGGCTGCGGAGACGCGTTCGGAGAGCTCCGTCTTCGCTGGAACAACTCCGGACGAGTTGCGAATCGGCTTCCCGCCGCACAGATTCCAGACGAAGCGCGAGAAATCTTCGCCCTCGGCGGCCATCGCTTCGTAGATTCGCGCTCCCGCGATGGTCGCCTCAATCTTGGCGCGGGACCGAATGATGCCCGGATTCTTCAGCAATCGCGCAACGTCCTTGGCTTTGAACTTCGCCACAATCGCCGGATCGAAATTCTGGAACGCCTCGCGAAACGCCTCTCGCTTTCGAAGGATCGTCAGCCAGGATAGCCCCGCCTGAAATCCTTCGAGCATCAGCATCTCCCACAGTGACTGGCTATCGTACTGCGGCACTCCCCATTCCTTGTCGTGATACTCGCGCAAGAGCGGATCGGTTTCCGCCCACGCGCAGCGGCGCTTTTCGATGCTCATACGAACCATGATTGCTGAACTAGAATTGGAACAATGAAATATACAGTGGTGCTCGAGCGTGAGAAAGACGGCGGCTTCGTCGCCACGGTGCCTCTACTTCCGGGATGTGTTTCGCAGGGGGACACGCGTGAGGATGCCATCAAGAACATTCGCGAAGCCATCGAGCTTTACATCGAGGATTGCCGCCTGGCGGGCGATCCGGTGCCAGAAGAAGACTCCGTTGAATACGTGGAGTTGACGCCGACACTCGCGGATGAAGCTGCCGACGGACCTATCGGGACGCGAACTCCGCAAGGCCCTTGAGCGAGCAGGTTTCGTCTTCCAACGGCATAAGGGGAGTCATATGGTTCTGCGCTCGCAGACGCCTCATTCGCGTGTCATCGTCCCGGATCATCGACACCTTCGGCCAGGAACTTTGCGTCAGATACTTCACGAGGCTGGCATCACCCCTGATCAACTGGCCGAACTATTGCGCTGATTGGAGCAACTACTACTTCGCCGCGATCTGCGTCAGCACGGGCTCCTGATTCAGGACGGCGGCCGCATCCGCTTCCGTGAACTCCTGCGTCTTGTTCGAGTGATTCATCGAGCAAAACTTCGGTCCGCACATCGAGCAGAACGCGGCGTCCTTGAAGCCCTCTTCCGGGAGCGTCTCGTCGTGATACGCCTTCGCGGTCTCCGGGTCGAGCGCCAATTCGAATTGCTTGTTCCAATCGAACGCGAACCGGGCGCGCGAAAGCTCGTCGTCGCGATCCCTTGCGCCCGGCCGATGCCGGGCGATGTCCGCCGCATGCGCGGCAATCTTATACGCGATCAACCCCTGCTTCACATCCTCGCGATTCGGCAGACCCAGGTGCTCCTTCGGCGTCACGTAGCACAGCATCGAAGCGCCGTGCCAGCCGATCATCGCCGCCCCAATCGCCGATGTAATGTGATCGTAACCCGGCGCGAAATCCGTCACCAGCGGCCCTAAAGTGTAAAACGGAGCTTCCTGGCAGATCTCGTTCTCCTTTTCCACCTGCATCTGGATCTGGTCCATCGGAATGTGCCCCGGACCCTCGATCATCACCTGCACGTCGTGCTTCCAGGCAATCTTGGTCAGCTCACCCAGCGTCTGGAGCTCCGCGAACTGCGCGCGGTCGCTCGCGTCGGCCAGCGAGCCGGGCCGCAGCCCGTCTCCTAAAGAAAAGCTAACGTCGTGCTTCTGAAAAATCTTACATATCTCATCAAAATGTTCGTAAAGCAGATTCTGCCGATGGTTCTTCACCATCCATTCGGCCAGGATCGCGCCCCCGCGGCTTACGATGCCTGTCACACGCCGGGTGGTCAGCGGGATGTACTGCACCAGCACTCCCGCGTGGATTGTCATGTAATCGACACCTTGCTCGGCCTGCTCCTCGATTACTTCGAGCATGACGTTGATATTAAGGTCTTCCACTCGGCGAACCCGGGAAAGCGCCTCGTAAATCGGCACAGTGCCGATCGGCACAGTGGATTCTTCGATGATCGCCTTGCGAATCCGTGGAATGTCCCCGCCTGTGGACAGATCCATCACGGTATCCGCGCCGTACTTGATCGAGTACCGCAGTTTTTCGACTTCCCCCTCAATATTTGAAGTAGTTGACGAATTGCCAATATTCGAGTTGATCTTGCATGAGGAGGCCACGCCGATGCACATCGGCTCCAAGTTGGTATGGTGGATGTTCGCCGGGATGATCATTCTTCCCCGCGCGACCTCGTCACGAACCGTCCCAGGAGCCAGCTTCTCCCGCCGCGCGACGTACTCCATCTCTTCCGTAGTACGCCCCTGGCGAGCGTAATGGATCTGGGTACGGATGCCGTCGCCGGAGCGCCGGGCAACCCATTCATCGCGGAGAGATTGTGCTCGCGTTACTTGATCTCGCATATCGCAGCCATTATACCGGTTTGGTTCTGAGTTCGTTCCTGTTTCCGGGGGCGTGATTCGGTAGATAGAAAATTTTGATTGGACCACTCGCTCAGGGGCAGCATACGCTTGGTTATGGTAGCC
>JASHRP010000412.1 GCA_030037375.1 Bryobacteraceae bacterium
CTGCCCTTGAAGATGTGGTCGACGGTATCGAGCTGCAGGTTGGCCGGGGCGGTCGCGCCCTTATGACACCCTACGCAATATCCGTTAAAAAGCGGCTGAACCTGCTTGCCGTAATCCACCGGAGCGGGCTGCTGAGCGGGTGATTGGAGCGAGAAAGCGAGAAGAGCTGCGGCAGGAATCAGCGTGGATCGCATGAGTGGCTTGGATCTCTCCCTCGATTGCATACAATCGGCGTATGCAATCCTAGTAGCTACAATAGTTTACACGACGTTTTCAGCGATCACAAGGGCCCTTGGAATCCCAGTACATAGGCGTGTCCTGAGACAATTTAGGTTACGCTATCGATCGTCCATATTGACACCGGCGACACTTTCCGAGGCGGCCAGCGCGCTCTGCTGACTTTGGCCCGTGGCTTGCGCGCTCGCGGCCACAAGCAGACGATTCTCTGTCCGGGCGGGAGCGAATTGGCGCAACGCGCGGAGGCTGAAGGGATTTCCGTGGCGCCGATTTCCGCAGCGGGATTGCGCGGACGGGCTAAGGGAGCCGATATTCTCCATGCGCACACGGGTCGAGGGCAGACGCTGGCCTGGGCAGCGTCGGCGGGAGTCGGCGTAAAGCGGATCGTTAGCCGGCATGTCGCGTTTGCGCCGCGCTATCCGGAAGTCCATCGCCTTAAATACACGCACACGTGCGATGGCGTGATCGCGGTTTCGCAGGCGGCGCGGCGCGTTCTTCTTGCTTCGGGAGTTCCTGCCGCGAAGATCGAGACAATTCCGACCGGGGTCGAGATTCCGAAGTTGCCGGATGAGGATCAGCGACGGCGGGCGCGAAGCGCGTGGGGATTGGAACCGGGCGATTTCGCGGCAGGTCACTTAGGAGCCTTCACCCACGAAAAGGGACAGGATGTCGCCGCCGAAGCAGCGCGGTTGCTCGAAACGCGGCTACCCTGCTTGCGGATGATCCTGGCGGGCGACGGTCCGCTGCGGAGTTCCCTGCCCGCAAGTTCGCGTCTTATTCTGCCCGGGTACGTTGCCGATCCGTCGACCCTCCTCATGGCGCTGGATTTGTTTGTCATGCCCTCGCGTTCAGAGGGTTGGGGACTGGCGGCGCTGGAAGCGATGGCTTTCGGGTTACCAGTCATCGCCTCGAACACAGGGGGCTTGGCTGAGATTGCCGAACCCGGTCGAACCGGGTGGTTGATCGCACCCGGCGATCCGAACGCCTTGGCGGATGCAATCGCGGATGCATTTTCCGAGCGCGAACGACTGCGGGAAATTGGCCTGTGCGCGCGGCGGCGCGCGGAGCAATTCTCGATTGAAGAGACCGCCAGACGGACGGAGGAGTTCTATCTTCGCTTGCTCAACGGCGGCCAGCTTAGCGGGCGATAGAAAACGCTCGAAACGAAGTGACGAACTGAATCGCGACGGTCTTGTCGGTTTCGTAGCCGAGCTTGACCAGCTCAAAGGGGCTCGGGCGGAATCCGACGGCTGCTTCGAAGGTTCGAACGGTCGACGTGGCGCTGCTGGTCATCGCGCCCTGCCGCGCGGCGAGATACCAGCGCGGGCTCAAGACTCTGCGAACCTCTCCGTACATGTATTGCTCGCGGAAGGTGGGGATGGCGTGGTAGTCCATTTGGAAACGCTGCCATTCTCCATAAACGTTCCATGGACCGCGGCCCCAGCTCACATCCACGCCGACGCCGGTGGCCGGAAGAGTATTCGGCGGAGCCTCGCCGGGGAAAAAATACGGGTAATTGCGGCTGAGATAGGGTCCGCGCAACAGGGACGCGCCGACGCGGAAGCCTTGCAGAATCGTGTATCCCGCGCCTCCCGCCCAGTTACCGTATTGATCGCGGTCGAAGACGCTGCGGCGGTTCAAGGGAGACGAGTTCACGAACTGCGCGCGGAAGTCGAACTTTCCGTAAGTCGCGTCCGTCTGGATCCCGGCCAGTCCCAGAGGATTAATGCCGCCGTAATAGCCATAGGCGATGGGCTTGTCGATCAGCGCGTTGTTCATATCGTCATAGCGCAGCAGGAAGGAGCCGAACGCGGACGACAGCATCCCGGCGCGCACCACCACCGAGGCCTTTTTCCAAAAGCGTGAGTAGTTGAGATGTGCTTGCAGGATGTCGGTTCGGACGCTGTAACCAGGGGCTTGGAACTCGTCGAAAAAATAGGGCATCGAATGGACTTGCACGGCGCCTTCGAAGCTCCATTGGTCGTTCCATTTCCACACGGGATAGAACATCGCGCGAAATCCGCCAGTGACCGGATCGCCGTCGCGGGGAGGCTCTGTCAAATCCGACGACCCGAACGCTTCGGCGCTCAGCGTGGTTCTCAGCTCGAAACCGGAGTTCGCCTCCTGAGCTTGCGCGCATGGAAGCGCGAGCAGAGATAGAGTCGCGAGCGTGCCCACCGCGCGCACCTTAGGACGCCTCCTGCTGAGCGGGGATTGAGGTTTCCGAACCGGCGGGATCCGACCCAACCGCGCGGGCGAGATGCGCAAGAGAGGCGTCCGTGCTCTCTTCGACTGCGCCGGCCGCGTCCCATAATTTGCAGAAGACTTCCGTGACAATGGGATCGGTTTGCGTGCCGGAAACCTTCCTCAGAATCTCGAGCGCCTTCTCCCGGCTCAAGCCGCGCCGGTAAGGACGATCCGAGGTCATCGCATCCCAGGCGTCGGCAATCTTCACCACGCGAGCGGTCAGCGGAGTTTCGTCCCCGCGGAGCCGGCGCGGGTAGCCCGTTCCATCCCAGTTTTCGTGGTGCAGCTCCACCACGTTGAGATAGGCCTGGAAACCGGCGACGCCCTCCAAAATCTTTCGGCCAATCGAGGGGTGCTGGCGGATAATTTCCTCTTCCTCATTCGTCAGTCGGCCTGGCTTCTGAAGGATCGCATCGGCAATGCCGATCTTGCCGATGTCATGCAGCAGCGCGCCGATTCGAATTTCTTGCATTTGCGCGGGAGAGAGTCCCAGCGCTTGCGCGGTCGCGCAGGCATACTGGCTGACTCGCCGGCTATGGCCCGCGGTGTAGGGGTCGCGCGCGTCGAGCGCGCTCGCCAGCGATTCGATGAACTGGACGTTGGCTTGTCTTAATCGTTCCTGGCCCTCGCGGACAGCTGTCGCGGCACGATTGAAGCTTTCGGTAAGATCGCGGATCTCATGGATCCGTTCTTTGCCGCTATCGAATTCGGGGAGCTCGCCGGTCGCGGCGCTTTCATGCAGGCGGGTGATCACGCGATCGATCGGCCGGACGATGGACCGCGACGAGAGGCCGCTGACGATCACCGCGACCAGTAGCGCGCCTAAGCCTGCCAGAGTAAAGACGC
>JASHRP010000413.1 GCA_030037375.1 Bryobacteraceae bacterium
ATAAGCCGTCCACGAAAAGGGAATTGGAGCAGGCGCTCAAAGATCACCCCACCAAGCCGCAGGAAGCCGAGATCCGGGGCGTTCTGGCCAAGCTCTGAACACGCCTTCGCTTCGTGAGCCGCTCCGCAACGATAGCCTACATCACACCCTTCTGCGTGCTGATCGTCCTGCTGGCGTTGTCGCAGCCTCTTCATCCGCCCGCTCTAGCCTTGCAATTGGGCATGGTAGCGATCATGACCGCGACAATCGCCCTCACTGCAGGCAGGGTTCTCGGCGATCCGAAGCTCATGCGGATTCGCAACTGGCCCGGTACGGTCCTAGTGGGTGTTTTGGTATTCGCGATCTGGATCGCCCCGGACCGTATCTTTCCCGGCTACCGAAATTCGTGGCCATTCAACAACGCGGTCATGGGTCGCGATTCGGGCATCCCGAGCGGCCCTCCGGGCGCCGGCGCGGTTCCGGCATTGCGGGCGCTGCGCGCGGCGGCGATCGTCCCCATCGCGGAGGAACTGTTCTGGCGCGGATGGTTGATGCGCTGGCTGATCGCCGCGGATTTCGAGGCTGTTCCGTTGGGCGCGTGGTCGGCGCTGTCCTTCTGGATCGTGGCTTTGATCTTTGCCAGCGAACACGGGCGATACTGGGATGTCGGCCTCGCGGCGGGTGTTATCTACAATTGGTGGATGCTGCGCACGCGAAGCCTGGGCGACTTAATCTTGACGCACACGATCACTAACGCCTGTCTCAGCGCGTACGTGGTTTTCGCGGGGAAATGGGAATATTGGCAGTGACAATGGCAACTATTGAGCAGGTGCGCGCGGGCGCGAGCGCCCGGGGTGCGCGCGTCGCTTTATTCGATTTCGACGGCACTCTTTCCTTGATTCGCTCCGGATGGCTGGATGTGATGGTCCCGATGATGGTCGAGATCCTGCTGGATCTTAAGACCGGGGAGTCCGAGCAGGAATTGACCAGCCTGGTTCAGGAATTCGTCTGGCGGACAACCGGGAAAGAGACCATCTATCAGATGATCGAGTTCGCCGATCAGGTCGCCAAGCGCAGCGGCCATGCGCTGGAGCCGCTCGAATACAAGAAGGTGTATCTGGACCGGCTATGGGAGAGAATTCGGGGACGCGTGGATCGTCTCAAAAGCGGCGAAGCTTCGCCAGAAGAATATCTCGTGCCCGGCGCGCGCCGGCTGCTTGACCGGCTGAAGCAGCTCGGGCTGCGGATGTATCTCGCCAGCGGCACCGATCAAGTCTTCATGCAGGAAGAAGCGCGGCTGCTGGACGTCTCTCGTTATTTCGACGGCGGCGTTTACGGCGCGCTGGACGATTACAAGAGCTTCTCGAAAAAGATCCTGATCCAGCGAATCCTTTCGCAGACCGATGTGCGTGGCTCCGAGATCGTGGTGTTCGGCGACGGCTATGTCGAAATCGAAGAAGTGAAACTGGTCGGCGGGACGGCCGTGGGCGTGGCCACGCAGGAACCGGAATGCCGGCTGATCGACGATTGGAAGCGGCAGCGCTTGATCGGCGTGGGCGCGGATTTCATCGTCGCCAATTTTCTATCCCATGACGAGCTGCTTGACGCTCTGTTCGCGGCCTGACCCGTTTATAAGACGTGGACAGCACGCTAGCGATCGACATCGGCGGCACGAAGATGGGCCTGGCGCTCTTCGAAGGCGAGCGAATCTCGGCGCGCGTAACTCGCGCCACCAATCGAGAGGGCGGCCCCGAATGGATGCTCGGGCAGATCGAAGAGATCGCGCGCGGCTGGAAGTTCGACCGATGCGGGGTCGGCTTCGGAGGCCCGGTGGGTTTGGATCGCCGCCGGGCGGCTCTTTCCACGCAAGTTCCGGGCTGGTCCGATTTTCCGCTGGCGGAGCGGCTGGAAGCGATGCTCGGCGTACCGGTCGTGATGGACAACGATGCGAATGCGGGAGCGCTCGGCGAGGCTTGCTACGGAGCCGGGCGCGGCGCATTGCCCTTGCTTTACGTAACGCTTTCGACCGGCATCGGCGGAGGGATCGTGCTCGCGAATCAGGAGGTGTATCGGGGAGCAGATTCGTGGGCCGGCGAAATCGGGCACATCACTCTGCGTCCCGACGGTCCCGAATGCTTGTGCGGCGCGCGGGGATGCTTCGAACGGATGTGCTCGGGTTTGTGGCTCGAGCGGGATTACGGGAAATCGCCGCGCGAGCTGTTCGAAGATCCTGAGTTCGTCTCTCGTTACGTGATCGATGCGGCGCAGGGCTTGAAGGCCGGGATCATGCTGCTGAATCCCGCTCGGGTGGTGATTGGCGGCGGCATCGCGCAAGCGGGCGAGCACCTGTTCGCGCCTCTGCGCGCCGAACTTACGCGCCAGATGACCGCGTGGTCCCAGGCCCGGCTGGATGTTGTTCCGGCCGCGCTGGGCAACGATAGCGTGCTGTGGGGCGCGCTCGCGCTAGCGGCTCGTGATAATTTACACATATGATCCGGGCATGCCCCACTTGTAGCGCCAAGAACCGAATTCCAACGAAACATCTATCCGATGCAGGCCGTTGTGGATCCTGCAAGAACGCTCTGCCGCCGGTGTCCGAGCCGATCGAGGTCGACGCGGCGCAATTCGCCGAAATCACCCGCGAAGCCAAGGTGCCCGTGCTCGTGGATTTTTGGGCGCAATGGTGCGGCCCATGCCGGATGGCCGCTCCCGAAGTCCATGAGCTGGCGCGGGAGGTTGCGGGACGAGGCTTGGTCCTCAAAGTCAACACCGAGGAAAATCCGACCGTAGCCGCTCAGTTCCGGGTGCAGGCGATCCCGTTCTTCGTGCTCTTGCGCGGAGGAATCATCATCGCGGAGCACGCGGGGCTTGTTCCTCGGGCGGAAATGCGGCGATGGTTTTCGAACGCGGCGTAAGCGGAGTGTTCTAATTCCCGCCAGGCACCACGTATCCAGTTCTGGCCCGAATCACCGCATGTGGATAACGCTTCGCCGCGGCGGGAGCCAATTGCACTTCGATCTTGCGCTCTTCGCCGGCTTTACCTTGAGGCAAAGCGTAGTACAGGCTGTAGCGCGACCGAAGCCGGTCGAGCATCTGGTGTATTCCCGGCGCTGGGTCCGCCGTATCGATCGTGTCGCCTCCGGTTTGGCCCGCGAAGTAGCGCACGCCTCGATAGGGCGGGCCAACCGAGAACGCGATCGCTCCGCTCCGCACGATCAGGCCGAGAACAACCGCGTCCGCGTTCCAAAGCTCGTGCAGGGTATTCCGTACGGCGGCTGGCTTTCGCGACGTGCCCTTATCGTCTGTGAGGATGATCATCGCCCGTCGCCGGCGAGGGCTAGGCTCGCGCTGGAAGAGCGCGGCCGCGCCATCGAGTCCGGCGTGAACGCCGCAATTCAGATTCGCGGGGTAGGACTCGCCCTCGATCACCAGGGTCGCGAGCTTGCGCTCCGCGCCGTCATGATCGGTGGTGAAGTTCGAAACAACGCCGGTGCGGCAGCGCCCCTCCATCGCGCCGAAAGTCATGACCGCGAGCCGATCGTCTTGACGAAGTCCGGCAAGCACCGAGTGCGCCGCAGCCGCGACTTGCTGGAGCGCCGGGCGCATCTCAGGCCGGTCATCCAGGA
>JASHRP010000414.1 GCA_030037375.1 Bryobacteraceae bacterium
TTCGATCAGCGGAGTGCGGGTCGAAAGCAGCGCGGAGGCGACCGCGATCCTGGCGCGGCTGGGCACCTATCGCAAAGCCGAATACCGGATTCTACATGGCGGAATCGAGGTTCCGGCCAACGTCATCATCGGCGAGGCGCAGCACGATTCGACGCTGTACTACCAGTACGCGGTGGGCGCGGTTTATCTGGCGCTCGGGTTGTTTGTGTATTTCCGGCGCGGCAGCGCGCCGCGGGCGCAACACTTCTTCTTGCTGTGCCTGGTTTCGTTCATTCAGTTCACGTTCCATTATTCGGGAAAGTTGAACCCGTTCGACAAAATCATTTACTACGGAAATGTTTTGGCGGGAATCGCCGCGCCGACTTTGTTCCTGCACTTCTGCTGCGTTTTTCCGGAGCCGCAAAAATGGATTCGCCGGCGGGCAGCCGCGCTGCTTCTGTATTTGCCTGGAATCGCGCTGGCAGTGTTGTTCGTAGGGTCGGCAACCGGGTGGATTCGCACGGCCGGGCCTTTGATCGAGGTGCGCTGGGCGCTGGATCGGGCGTGGATGGCGTTTCTAAGCGCGATGTACCTCGCGGGAGGCGCTGTGCTGGCCCTTCAGCGGCGCGAGGCCGAGGATCCGATCGTGCGCAGCCAGCTTACTTGGCTCCGCAATGGCGCGGTGCTGGGCGTGCTGCCGTTCACGCTGTTCTACGCGCTGCCGTACGCAGCGGGATTACAGCCCTCGCACATCATGAGCCTGGCGGTGCTGCCGCTGGCCTTGATTCCGGTGACCTGGGCTTACGCGATCCTGCGCTACCGGCTGATGGACGTGGACGTGATTTTCCAGGAGGGCTACGTTTACACGCTGGCCACTCTGGCGGTGCTCGCAATTTTCTACGGTTTGATTTTTTCGATCAGCCCCGCGGGCGACATCAGCGGGACGCTGATGGTGGCGATCATCCTGACGGCCGCTTTCGTGTTCCAGCCGATCCGCAACTGGCTTCAGGAATGGCTGGACCGTTCCTACTTCTACAAGGACCGCTACGATTACCGCCGCACGCTGATCGAATTCGGGCGGGAATTGGGCGCGACGAGAGATCTCGATTCGATGCTTGAGAGCGTCGCGGACCGCCTTACGCGCACCCTGGGAGTGCGGCACGTCGCGATTTTTACCTGGGATGAGGGCGAAGAGTCGTTCCGGCTGGCGGTCGCGGCGAACCGCCACGGACGGCAGGCCGAGAATCTGCCGTACGGCCTGGATTTGAGTTTCCTGAGCCCGCAACCTTCGAAACCGTACCTGTTCTTCGAACGCACGCGGACCATGCTGGACGTGGTGTCGCATGAGTGGCCGACGGCGGTGCGGCGATCGATTGCCGAGCTGGAGCTGACTTACTATCTTCCCTGCTCCGCGCGCGGGCGGACCAACGCGTACCTGGGCGTGAGCCGCACCGAATCCGGCGATTTTCTTTCGAGCGACGAGGTGGAGCTGCTGGTGACGCTTTCGGGCTACGTGGGCATCGCGGTGGAGAACGCGGTGTTGTATCAATCCCTGGCGCATAAAGCGGACGAGTACGAACGGCTGAAGGAATACTCGGAAAATATCGTTGAATCGATCAACGTAGGGATTCTTGCCGCTGATTTGGACGATCGCGTGGAGAGCTGGAATTCGCGGCTGGAGAAATTGACCGGCGTCTCGCGCTCACAGGCGATCGGAAGACCCCTGCGTGAGTTGCTGCCGGGGAGCTTATGCGACCAGTTGGATCTGCGAGCGGGCGAGTCCGGGGTGCATAGCCTCTACAAATACGAACTGCGGGAGCGCGAAGGCACGTTGAAGGAAGCGACGTTAAATATCGCGATCGCGCCATTCTTTTCGCGCGAAGGCCAGCGCATCGGGCGGCTGGTGATTTTCGACGACGTCACGGATCGCGAGGATTTGGAGCGGCGGCTGGTACAGGCCGACAAACTCAGCTCAATCGGCTTGCTGGCGGCGGGCGTCGCGCACGAAGTGAACACGCCGCTGGCGGTGATTTCGACTTATGCGCAGATGCTGGCCAAGCAGATTTCGGGCGACGAGCAGAAAGCGCCGCTGCTCGAAAAGATCGCCAAGCAGACGTTCCGGGCGAGCGAGATCGTCAATTCGCTGCTCAACTTCTCCCGTACGTCGCCGACGGAGCTGGTTCCGGTGGATGCGAACAAGATCGTGAAGGAGACGCTGACGCTGCTGGAGCATCAACTGGCAACGGCGGGGATTCGAGTGGAAACCAAGCTTGCGGAGCCCCTGCCGCGTATTCGCGGGAATTCCGGGAAGCTGCAACAGGTGCTGCTGAATCTGTTCTTGAACGCGCGCGATGCGATGGAATCGGGCGGGCGGCTGGCTGTGGCGACGTCGTACCGGGATGGGTTGGTGCGAGTGACGGTGGAGGATACGGGATCCGGCATTGCCGCCGAGAATCTCTCGCGAATCTTCGACCCGTTCTTCACGACCAAGGGCGCGCGCAAGGGCACGGGGTTGGGCTTGTCGGTCAGCTACGGAATCGTGCGCGAGCACGGCGGGGATATCGAGGTGGAGAGCGAAGCCGGGAAGGGGACGCGGTTCCTGCTGACGTTCCCCGAGATGCGACCGGAGGCGCGTCCGGAAGCGCGGCCGGCGGCCGCGATCATGCAACCTGCGGCTCAGCCGCAAGTAGAACGTCCGCTTCCGGCGACAGCGGCCGTCGCAAGCGCGGCGATTCCGGCCCCGGTGTCATCGTCTGTATCGGCCGGTGGCACCATGCGAATCGCGCAGTCTGACACAATCATCCAATAATGGCCGGAACCCTGGTGAGCCTGCCGCCCGACGTCCTCGAACCCGAAAGTGCGCGGGGCCGGATTCTGGTCATAGACGATGAGCCGGACATTCGCGAGAGCCTGGAGGCTTTGCTTTCCGCCGAAGGTTACCAAGTGGATTTGGCGGGCAACGCCACGGAAGGCCTGAACCGGCTGGAGTCCGGCATCTACGATCTGATTCTGCTGGACCTGATGATGCCCGACAAAAGCGGGATGCAGGTGCTGGGCGAAGTTCGCTCACGCGACCGCGAGACGCCGATTTTCATGATTACGGCGTACGGCTCGATCGAGGTTGCGGTGGAAGCGCTCAAGCACGGCGCGAGCGACTATTTTTCCAAGCCGTGGGACAACGAAAAGCTGCTGATCGAGATCGAGCGCATGATCTCGAAGCGGCGGCTGGAGCGCGAGAATACCGAGCTCAAGCGGGCGCTGCGCGAGCGGTCCAGCTTTCCCAATATCGTCGCGAAGAGCGACCGGATGCTGAAGATCCTGGATCTGGTGGGGCAGGTGGCGCAGAGCCGCGCGACGATCCTGATCACGGGCGAAACGGGAACCGGCAAGGAGTTAATCGCCAACGCGATTCACGCGCATTCTGCGCGCGCGGATCAGCCGTTCGTTCCGGTGCATTCGGGCTCGGTGCCGCCGGATCTGCTGGAATCGACGCTGTTCGGGCATACCAAAGGCGCGTTCACCGGCGCGACCGCGGCGCACAAGGGGTACTTCGAAACCGCGCATCGCGGCACGATTTTCTTGGACGAGATCGGGACGATTTCGGTCGAGACGCAAACCAAGCTTCTGCGCGTGATTCAAGAGCGCGAGTTCATGCCGCTCGGTTCGGTGGAGACGGTCAAGGTGGATGTGCGGATCGTCGCCGCGACCAACGCCGATTTGAAGAAGCTGGTGGAAGAAGGCAAGTTCCGCGAGGACCTTTATTACCGGCTGAACGTGATCAACCTGGCGATTCCGCCGCTGCGCGAACGCAAGGAAGACATTCCCGCGCTGGTGGAACACTTCTTCACCAAATATTGCCGCGAGAACGAGAAATTCCTGGATGAGCATGGCCGTTCGCGGCTGACTTTCGAACCGGAGGCGATGCAAATTCTGCTCGATCACACCTGGCCGGGGAATGTGCGGGAACTAGAAAACGCGGTCGAGCGGGCGGTGGTGCTGGCGACGGGGCTCACGGTGCCGGCGGATAAGCTTCCCGAGAGTCTGCTCGAATCGCGAGGGCTGAGGGTGCGGCGCGACGAGAGCGGAGGGCTCGCGGCGGATGCGTCGTTATTCGAGGTGCTGGCGGATTACGAGCGGCGGTTGATCGTCGAGAAGCTGGAAGCGTGCGATTGGAGCCAGACGGCCGCGGCGGAGGCGTTCCGGATTCCGTTATCGACGCTGAATCAGAAGATCAAACGGCTGAGTATCGAGATTCGGAAGCGCGGTGCGTAAAGGCTCCCGAGCTAGCGCGGCGAGCCTTCAAAGAAAGGACAGGTCCTTCATCGGGAAGTGCTTTCGGTTCATGGTCCACAGGTCTGCGCGATGAACCGATGCGGTTGCCGCGATCAAGGCGTCGCCAATCTGGACGTTGTGGCTGCGGTGATAGTGTGCCAAGTACTCGCCGGCCTGACGCCCAATCCCGTGATCAATGGGAAGACACACGAGTGCGCGAAAAAGACGGGTCAGGGCTTCGTGTTCGTGCGGTCGCGCCCCATGCCACACCTCGACGACCGTGACCGGAGAACAAGCGATGGGCTCAGCGGTACCGCTCAGTTCTTCCCAGACCGCTAGAATGTTCGCAGCTCGACCGCGCGTGACTTCAATCAGGACGTCGGAATCGACCAGAATCACTTAGGCGACCGCAATGCTTTGGAGCGGCGATCTCGACGGAGAGAGCGGATGTAGGCGACGGGATCCCGCATTTCTTGCCGGTCCTTCCACATGCCGACAATACCCATGAGGGCGGCCTTCCGGTCTTCGCCGGCATTGAGATAGCGCTCCCGCACTGCCCTGCGGACCAATTCGGAGACGGTGGTGTGTTCCTTCCGCGAGCGGACCCGGAGGGCGTTCCAAACGTCATCCTCCAAATAAAGTTGGGTGCGTCTCACGATGTATAGTATACATCGCGAGGTTATGAGAGTGAGCTTATGCGAGGTATCGCAGCGCGGCGTCGGCGATGAGCATGCCGATGCCTGAGCCAATGGCTGCTCCGGCGAGCACGTCTGTTAGGAAGTGCATGCCGAGCAGGATTCGAGAGGCCGCGACGCTGGCCGCGCAGAAGAGCAAGCCGGGGAGCATGACTGGATAGAACGCTCCCAGAGACAGCGTTACGGCAAACGCCGTGATGGTGTGGCCGGACGGAAACGAAAATTGGTCGGGAGGCAGCAGCGTGGCCCAGCAATGCGGCTCCATGGCGCAGGGTCTCTTACGGCCGATGGCGCGTTTCAATCGCAAGAAAAGCACGATGCCGAGGCCGACCGAAACGACCGCGGCCAGAATCGCCGGCAGGCGCTCAGCTCCGCCGAACATGGCCACGAAAGCGCCGCAGGCGTACCAGAGCCAGCCATCGCCGCCGCGGGTGGCCGCGATCATCCATAGCCTGAACCAGCGAGGGGCTCGCCACCGGTTCACCCGGCGCATCAGGCCGTGGTCGGTGCGTTGGCCGAAATCTACCAGCGCCCGAGCAACCCGCATCCCGGTAAGGCTATGGGAGGCCGCCATGCTATCTTTTTAAAGCCCTGGCGTGACAGGGGTGTGACGCTGGTATAAAACAATCGTGACAGATATTGATTTCGTCTTTTTCGACGCGGGCGGGGGGCATCGCGCGGCCGCAACCGCTTTGAAATCCGTGATCGACCAGCAGGGCCGGCCTTGGAACGTCAGGATGGTCAACTTACAGGAGATACTCGACTCGCTGGATGTGTTTCGTAAGCTCACCGGCATACGGCTTGAGGACCTTTACAACAAGTCACTGGCTCGCGGCTGGACCTTAGGCTCGGCCTACGGCATTGGCTTGATCCATGTGGTCGTGAGAATGTATCACGGCTCGACTGTACGACTGCTGACCGAGCACTGGAAACAAACTCGGCCGGAAATGGTTGTTTCCTTGGTCCCGAATTTCAATCGGGGGATGCGGGAGGGTCTCGAAAAGGCTCTGCCCGGCGTTCCGTATGTGACGATCCTGACGGATTTGGCGGATTTTCCGCCTCATTTCTGGATGGAGCGGCAGGAGCAATTCTTGGTTTGCGGGACGCCGAAGGCGGTAGAACAGGCGAAGGTTTTGGGCTATACCGACAGGAACATCTTCCAAGTCTCCGGCATGATTCTTCGCCCGAAATTCTACGATCCGGTTACGGCGAACCGGCGGACGGAGCGAATCCGGCTGGGGCTCGATCCGGATCGGCCAACGGGGCTGGTGCTGTTCGGAGGGCAGGGGTCAGGGGTAATGCTGGATATCGCGAGGCGGCTGCCGCAGACCCAGCTCATCTTCATCTGCGGGCGAAATCAGAAGCTGGCGGCGGAGCTGAAATCGATGGCAGCGTCCGCGCCGCGCTTTGTCGAAGGCTTCACCAGTGAGATTCCGTATTACATGCACCTGGCCGATTTTTTCATCGGCAAGCCGGGGCCGGGCAGCATCAGCGAAGCGGTCGCCATGCGGCTTCCGGTGATTGTCGAGCGAAACGGGTGGACGCTGGCGCAGGAGCGCTACAACGTGGAGTGGGTGCTGGAGCATGAAGCGGGAATTGTGCTACGAAACTTTACCTCGATTCAGCCGGCGGTTGACCGGCTGCTCGCGGAACTGCCGCGTTATCGGGCGAATGTAGAGAAGATTCACAATAGGGCGGTGTTCGAGATCCCGGAGATTTTGGAGCGTGTGCTGGAAACGCGGAGCGCGGCGCGAGCGGGCGGGAGGGGATGAGCGCAGCGAGAATGAATCCCGCAGGTTTACTGCGTCATGCTGGAGGATTCCTCCTTAACCTCTTTGTCGCTGAAATGGGGCCCGCGATTGCGGAACGTGAATTCTACAAGATTTTCCCTGCTCATACGCTCCAGTCGGCTTATTTGAAGGAGATTCCGCTCAGCTTTACAATCGCGCTCCTGCTTGGCGGCCTCGTGTATTACAAGTGGAAACCGCCGCAGGCTCGGGGGGTTTGGGTGGTTGGCATATGCCTTTTTCTGTGGCATGCGGCAAACCACTCAAGTTCGTATGGCACTATGTCAGTGTTCAGGGCCTGGTCAACCCTCGATTTCGCTTCGGTCAGGGCTATCGGGTATTCGATAGGCGCCCTCGTGGGTGACGATGCGCTACGGGCGCTGCATCTACTGCCGCGGCATCATCACGACTAACGGCTTCCTCAGTTCAGCGCCGGAATCCCGCGGCCGTTGATGAGCGCGCTGATCTCCCGAATATCGATATCTAAAGCGCGATCCACTTCGACAAACGCGCTCATCATGCGAATCGC
>JASHRP010000415.1 GCA_030037375.1 Bryobacteraceae bacterium
CGCGTATGAAGAGCTGAAGGACATCATCGCGATGTTGGGGCTTGAGGAGCTGTCTCAAGAAGACCGCAGGACCGTGCTTCGAGCCCGCCGGCTGGAACGTTTCCTGACGCAACCGTTTTTTGTTACGGAACAATTCACGGGATTGACCGGAAAGCTGGTTCCACTGGAGGACGCTCTGTCCGGGTGTGAGCGGATTCTGAACGACGAGTTCGCGAACGCCCCGGAACGCGCCCTGTATATGATCGGCCGCATCGAGGAGGCAGCGAAGTCATGACGCTCACGGTTTTGCTGCCATCTGAAGTCCTGCTCAGCGAAGAGGTAGTCAGGATCAAGGCGAAAGCCGTGAACGGATCGCTAGGAATCCTGCCCCGGCATATCGATTTCGTCACCGCTCTGGCTCCCGGAGTGCTCATCTTTCAAGCGCCTCGGAAAGCTGAAGAATATCTAGCCGTGGACCATGGAATCCTGGTGAAATGCGGTCCGCAAGTGCGCGTCTCGACGCGCAACGCGGTGCGCGGGTCGAGTCTCGCGGAGCTTGCCCAAGAGGTCGATAAGCGATTCCGGGCGCAAGAGGAGCTCGAAAAGCAAGCGCGAGCGCTCGAAGTCAAGCTGGAGACCGATCTGGTGCGCCGGTTATTGGAGGAGGAGCGGAATGCCTGAAAACGCGCCCGCCTCAAAACGGACACCCTCCGAGGAACGGATGGTTCGCGAGGTCTCCTCCAAGCAGAGGCAGTTGGAGCAAGGCCACAACCGCTGGGCGTGGAGTTCGATCGACGTGCTCGGCATCATCGGATGGTCCGTGACTCTTCCGACGCTCGCTGGCGTCGCCCTGGGCATCTGGATCGACCATCGCTGGCCGAGCCGGTTCTCCTGGTCGCTCATGCTTCTGCTCGGTGGGCTGCTGGCCGGCTGCGTTCATGCGTGGCTGCGCGTGAAAGGAGATCAATCGTGACCGCGATCATTCTAGCCGCGGGATTTGGAGCGGGAGTCGCGCTCGGCCTGTTCTTCTTCGGAGGATTGTGGCTCACCGTCGTACGTCTCCCCAAAGCGCATCATCCCGCCGTGTTGGCTGTGGCCAGCTTCTGGATGCGCGTGCTGGCCGTTCTTAGCGTGATGTACTTCTCGGTGCAGCGCGGATGGCAGTTTAGCCTTATACTCCTCGCGGGGTTCGCGGCTGGGCGCATTGCTACTTCCGCATTCTTGCCGGAACGGAGGCCGACGCACAAATGCACGTGACTCCGGACCAAATCGTTTTGTTCCGATGGCGCTTCGTCACCGTGAACGCGACCATGGTTTGCACGTGGATCGTCATGGCGCTGCTCACGTCGGCGTCCTGGCTGATCACGCGCCGGTTTCCCGGACCTGAAGGAAAACGATCCCGCTGGCAGAGCGCGCTGGAAGTGATCGTGGAACTCATTCGCGGGCAGATTCGCCAAGTTTGTTCCAGCGGCGACAGATACCTGCCTTTCATAGGCACGCTGTTCCTTTTTATCGCGGTTTCGAACGTGCTCGACATGGTTCCCGGCTGGCGCGCGCCGACTGGGTCCTTGTCGACCACGTCCGCGCTGGCCATCGCCGTGGGCGTTGCGGTGCCGGTCTTCGGAATTCAGCGCCAGGGATGGATCGGCTATTTCCGCCACTATCTCCGGCCATCGTGGATCATGCTTCCGTTTCACCTGATCAGCGAAACTTCGCGGAATCTTGCGTTAGCCGTCAGGTTATTCGGGAATATGATGAGCGGTTCGATGATCGTCGCGGTTCTTCTGGCTATCGCTCCGTTATTCGTGCCGGTGCTGATGCAGGCGCTCGGGCTCCTGATAGGGCTGATTCAAGCCTACATCTTCGCGATTCTCGCGACGGTGTATATCGCAGCCGCGGTGCAGCGGGAGCAGGAGCAGAAAGGATCTGAATAAATATGGACGGAACCACCACTATTGGCGTCGTTTCCATTGCGGCAGCGGCGTTGTGCATGGCGATCGGCTCCATTGGACCGGCTCTCGGCGAAGGCAAAGCCATTGCCCAGGCCTTGGGCTCGATCGCTCAACAGCCGGACGAATCCGGCACCATCAGCCGGACACTCTTCATCGGGCTGGCGATGATCGAATCGATCGCGATCTACTGCTTTGTAATCGCGGTGATTCTCATTTTCGCCAACCCCTTCTGGAACCATACGGTCGCGATTCCGGGAGGCTAAGTGCTCATCGATTGGTTCACGCTCGCGGCGCAGATCGTCAACTTCCTGGTGCTGGTGTGGCTGCTCGAGCGATTTCTGTGGGCGAAGCTGGTGCGGGCGATCGACGATCGCGAGAACCGGGTCGCCGCGCGTTTGGCCGACGCCGACCAGAAGGACAAGCAAGCGGTCCAGCGCTTGGAGGAAATAAAAACTCGCGGCGGGGAGCTGGCGCGCGAACGGCGCGAAGTCTTGGCATCGGCTCAGCGGGAGGCGGATGAGCTTCGCCTGGAAATGATGCAGCGCGCCCGCGACGATGTGCGCCGTCAGGAGACCACCTGGCGGGAGGACCTGGATCGCGAGAAGAGCGCGTTTTTGGACGAGCTGCGGCAGCGGATGGCTGTGGAGGTGCTCGCCGCCGTCCGGCGGACCCTGGGCGATCTGGCCTGCGCCGACTTGCAACATTGCGCGACGGAGGTGTTTTTGGAAAGGCTTCGCGAAATGGACCCATCCGTAGTCCGCGATCTGGCCGCGGGCGGCCGTCTCACGGTGGTGAGCGCAAATGCGCTTCCTGAGGACACTCGGTCCAGGATCAGCGCCGTGCTTGCCGAACGGTTCGGGAGTCCGGTGAGCCTCGAATTCGCGTGCAGACCTGTCATGAGCTGGGGAATCGAGCTGCGGGGGGACGGACGATCGATCGGCTGGACGCCGGAGAGCTATTTGCAGTCTCTTGATGACGGGCTTCGCAAGGCGCTGGAGACGCGGCCCAAGATTTTAGTGGGATGAATGGATTCCAATGGGCGGCAGCTCCACATTACGGGAAGTCTTCGAGGAAACCGTCGCCGCGTTAGACGAAACCTTCCTCGAGCACGCCCCTCAGCCAAGTCTTCGCGAATACGGAACGGTCAATTTCGTTGGGCAGGGGATTGCGCGGGTGCAAGGATTGCCGGGCGTTCAATCGGAAGAGCTGATCCGGTTCGAGGGCGGGCGCCTGGGCATGGCCTTCAATCTCCATCCCGATGAGATCGGAGTCGTGCTGCTTGACGAATGCACTGGTATCGAATCGGGCAGCGAGGTTTGGCGCACCAAGCGCGTGTTGGACGTTCCCGTCGGGGAGGGACTTCTGGGGCGCGTCGTCGATCCGCTCGGCCGGCCTTTGGACGACGCGGGTCCGGTCGAAACGCGCGAGCGCGCTCTGGCCGAAGTGGTCGCGCCGCCGATCATGGATCGAGCGCCGGTAACGACTCCCCTCGAAACCGGGACCAAGGTTGTGGACGCTCTGATTCCAGTCGGCCGCGGCCAGAGGGAATTGATCCTAGGCGACCGGCAAACCGGAAAGACCGGGATCGCGATCGACTGCATTCTGCACCAGCGCGGAAAAAACGTGATCTGCATCTATTGTGCGATCGGACAGCGCAGCTCCTCTGTGGCCCGCGTAATCGCCGACCTGCGCGCCCGAGACGCCATGCCGTATTCGATCGTGGTGGTCGCGGGCGGAGATTCTACGCCCGGCCTGCAATTCGTCGCGCCGTACGCCGCGATGTCCATGGGCGAGTACTTCATGCGCCAGGGCCGCGACGCTCTGGTGGTGCTTGACGATCTGTCATGCCACGCACGGGCCTATCGCGAAGTGTCGCTGTTGCTGCGGCGTCCACCCGGCCGCGAAAGCTTCCCCGGCGATATCTTCTATATCCACTCGCGTTTGCTCGAGCGTTCCACGCACCTGAGAGACGGGCTGGGCGGCGGGTCGCTCACCGCGCTTCCCATTTGCGAGACCGAAGAGGGGAACATCTCCGCGTACATTCCGACCAATTTGATCTCGATCACCGACGGGCAAATCTATTTGACGCCGGACCTCTTTCAGAAGGGAGTCTTGCCTGCGGTCGATGTCGGCAAATCAGTTTCGCGCGTGGGCGGCAAGGCTCAATTGCCCGCCTACCGGGCGGTCGCGGGGGATCTCCGGCTGTTCTATTCGCAGTTTGAAGAATTGGAGGTTTTCTCGCGGTTCGGCTCGCGCCTTGATGAACGGACCCGTGAGACACTGGCCCGCGGGAGGGCGGTTCGCGAAGCCTTGAAACAGCCGCAGTACGACCCTCTTGCAGCCACTGAGCAAATTGCTCTTCTGGTGGCGGCAACGCACGGCACGCTGGACGGTCTTCCTCCGGACCGGGTGACCGAGATCTTCGCGGCGCTTCGCGT
>JASHRP010000416.1 GCA_030037375.1 Bryobacteraceae bacterium
TGTTCAACCTCGCGGGCCGGTTTATCTGGGCCTCGGGCTCCGATGTCATCGGCCGGCGGGCGACCTATATTACCTTTTTCGTCGTCCAGTTCGGCTTGTTTTGGCTGATCCCGCAGCTCGCGGCGGCGGGGAATTACGCAGCGTTCCTGGCGAGCTGGTCAATCGTCTACACGATGTACGGTGGGGGGTTCTCGACCATCCCCGCGTTCCTCGCCGACATCTTCGGGCCCGAAAATGTCGGCGCGATCCATGGAGTGATTCTGACTGCATGGAGCGCCGCGGCCATCGTGGGGCCCACGATCATCACCGAACTTTCCGCCCGCGCGAAGGCTGCCCTCGCGCCCGGCGCAAGCAAAGTTCACGTGTACGATCAGCCGCTCGAGGTTCTCGCCGCCGGCCTGGCCATCGGCTTCGTGCTCACGCTTCTTCTGCGCCCGCTCAAACATTCCAGCGCGGACCACGCGGCTTGATCACGGCTCCGCGCGTTGCATTGCGCTCCTTAGAGAATCGACCCGGCCCTCCGTACCGGTGAACATATCCGCGGGAAGTTGCCGGCACTTGAGGATTTCGGCATAGATGCTCGCGGCCTCGTCGAGGTCCAGGCCGAGGCCGGCCAAGTATTGCATGCGCAGGTTGCGGTCGCGATTGATGGCCGCGCCCTTGAGCCACTCGGTCAAATCGGAGCCGCGGCCGGCGTAGGTCGCAAAGAAACCTTCGGGCGAATTCATGCCGACCTCGGCCAGCGATTGCGGAATCTTGTTGGATTCGTCGCGGTAGCCGAAACGCCGCTCCATCTCGTCTAAATCGATGCGCAACGGCTCTGCTTGCCCCAGCAGAACCATGTCGTGACCCTGGCCCTGGTACGGATTTCCCCAGAGCGTGCCACTTGGAAAAACCTGAAAGAACGTGGCGAGGGAACTCTTCACTGCCTCGATATCGGTCTCGAATAACTGAATGTACATCGTGACCGTTCCGCCGGGGTTCAAATGCTGTTTCATGGCCTCAAAGAATTCTTTGGTGTAGAGGTTCGCCGCGCCCTTCACCCAGGGGTCCAAAGGATCGACCGTGATGCCGTCGAAACGTTCGTGCGTGGTCAAGAGGTAATGCCGTCCATCGTCGAGTCGTACGTGAGCCTTCGGGTTTTTGAGAACAGCGAAATTTGGCTCTCGGAAGTACGTGGCTGCGGCTTTGGGAACCAACGGCTCGATTTCGGCGATCGTTTCCTGCTCGACTCGGGGATCGATCGAGACTGCGCCCGCGGTAATTCCCGCGCCGCAACCGATCACCAAAACCGTGCGAGGATGAGCGACAGTCAGCGTCGTCAAATGGCCGAGCATTCGTTGAAGACGCATGTCGCGAGGAACGTTGGATGCTTGAATCTTGCCGGCAACGTGAAACGTGAAAATTCCGTTGGGAAAACTCGCAACGGCCACGGAGGAGTTGACACCCTCCGCCGCGTAAACGACTTCGCCCTTCCCGACCCAGGTCGCCGCGTAACGGCCGTACGCGACCAGAAGCTTCGCGAGCGGCGGAACGCTCAAGATGAGCAGGCCGCAGACCAGAGCCGTCGCCGCGCCCAAGAGGATCCGCGGCAATCGGATTCGGTCGATGAGCAGGAGCAAGCCCGCAAGCCCCGAAAGCCCGATCAACAACTGCTGCGTGTGCTGCGATCCGATCCACGCGATCAGCAACAAGCTCGCGCTGAGTGCGCCGAGAATAGCACCGAGCGTGTTTGCGGAATAAACTCGAGCCATCAGTTTTGCGGAGTCCTGGCCGGGCGAGGATGCCGCGCGAAGCGCCAGAGGGAAGCTCGCGCCCCATAGCAGCGTAGGCGGCAGCAACGCCCAAAACGCGCGATCGAGATCGAGCTCGAAATTGAACCAGACGCTTGAGCCGATCGCGCTTGAATTGATCGCGGGATTGATCGGCCAGTAGGGCAGCGAAGCGGACAAATTATATGCCGTCCACGCGATTGCCATCGCGAGCAGCAATTGAGACCAGCCCAACGCCGCGCGCGGCTTTGCGATGCTTCGGCACAGCATCGATCCGATTCCGCTGCCGATTCCGAGCCCGACCAGGAAGACCGCCACGATGATCGAAAAAGCGTAAACCGAAGCGCCGAACAGAAGCCCCAACAGGCGGGTCCAAATCGTCTCCGCCGCCAAGGCGCAGAATCCCGAGAGACCGATGGCGACATAAATCATCGCGGGCGATGGCGCGGCCGCGTCGTTAAATCCCCGCTCGTAACGCTTTCCGGGCGCGCGCACGCAACGGGTCAGCACCAGCGCGATGATCGCGACGATGGCATTGACCGCCACTGCGACATAAGTCGCGATGGCCACATCGAACTCGCGCAACAGGTAAAAACCCGAAAGCAGGCACCCGAAGACGGCCCCCGCGATATTCACGCCATAAAGGAAACCGAGCGAAGGCGTGTCATCCAGGCAACGCGACAACACCGGCAGGGTAGCGCCCATCAGCAGCGTAGGGGGAATCAGGATGATCGCCGCAACGGCGCGAGACAGCACCAGCGGCATCGCGAACAAGACGAGCACGCCGCAAATCGCCACGCCAAGCTCGATCGCCGCGTATGCCCGCAACGGATGACGCTGCGCGAGGACCACGCGGGGGAACATCAGGCTGCCGGCGCACATTCCTCCCATAAACGTCGCCAGCAGCAGGCCGAGCGACACGGCGGTCGAGCCGATGACCAATTCCAAAAGCTGGAACCAGACGATTTCGTAGATAAGAGCCGCCGCGCCGCTTCCGCAAGAGAGCAGAAGGATCAGCGGCAGATTGTATGGAGAACTACTTCTTGCCAGCCGCCTGCTCTTCCCTGCGCGCGCCCACGAGCATCCCGGTCATCGCGTAGTTGCCCTCATGACAGGCCGAGTCGAAGATCATCTGGCGGGCATCATCGGTCTTGCCCATGTCGATGCGGATGGTCCAAGGCCGGGTCCACGTCTTCGGATCTTCGAAGGTGATTTCGCGCCTTAAATCGTTCGAATTGAGACGCGTGATGCGCTCAATGGTCTTGTACGTGTCGGGGTTCGACCCGCGAAATCCCTGATCGTAATTCGTAGTCTCGATGACCAGCGTGTTGCCCTCCCAGTGCCCGCGCGAATCACCCAGGTAGAACTTGATGTTCGCGGGCGGGTGCGGCCGGCCGTCCATGTAAATGACGCGATTCCCGCCGCCGGCGTGGTCGTCTTCCATATAAATCCCGAGAGACTTGGGCGACTGAACCACCTGCATGACCGTTCCTTGAGCGAATAGAGTGTTCAACGGAAGGAATGGCATCTGCACGCCAAGGCAGCGCGGATTTTGCGCGAGCGTTTCCGGATTGTCGTTGGCTCCAGGGCCAATGCCCGGAACTCCTCGACCGCCGCCAGCGCCTCTAGCGCCGCCGCCGGCTGGTCCGCGCCCGGCGCCTCCACCACCACCGCCAAATCCTCGTCCGGCTCCTTGCGCTCCCGCAACCAACGGAGGAATTCGGCCATCCGGAGGATCGATGATCATCGACGTGCGCTTGCTGGTCTTCAAGACCGAATTAAAGACGGCGTTGTACGCGCCATTCACGTCCTGCGCCGCATCCGATGAGCGCGCGTTGCGACCCGGATTCAGACCCTTGGCTTTATCCGCGGCGGCAACTTCATCGTCCGTCAGGAATTCTTTGCCGGCGTTCGCGGCGGAACGCTCCAACGGAACGTCCTCCATCACGAACCAAACGCCCTGAAGGTCGGGCGTGCCCCAAGGGGTCTTGGGTACCGGTCCTGCTTTTGTGGAAGCGGCCGAGGCAGGAGCGGCAGATTTCGCAGGCGCTTTCGTTGTGGTTGATTTCGCCGCTGGGGCCGGCGTTTGGCCAGGCAACGAGATGGCAGCCACCAACCCGAGCACCGCTGTGCCCGCCACTACGCCTGCTGTAATTAGAAACTGGGGGCGCGTCATAAACCTCTTCCGCGATTCGGCATCGAAGAGGATATCACCCGTGAAGACGGCTCGTCAAACATGATCGCGCTTGATTGACATTCGAACGAACGCGTGTGTATATATGTGTGTTGTTCCTGCGGTTTGCCGGGCGCTCGAAGCCACCGGCTGCCAGGCAGGATGGGGACCAGGGAGGTCTTTGCACATGCGATATTGGGGCAAACGCGGAACCATTGTTGCGGGAGCCGTGGTTAGCGCCAGCGCGTTCCTGCTGATCATGACAGAGAGGGCGCAGCCCGCCCCTCCGGCGGCCGCGCCGGTTACCTCCCGCATCGCCGGCAAGCCCGACCTCAACGGAATTTGGGGGGCGAACAACACCGCGAATTGGGATCTCCTCACGCATGAAGCTCGGCCGATGGTGGGGCAGCCAGGCATCGCACCGGGTTCGCAAGTTCTGGCCGCTCCGGTGCTCGCGCTTGGTTCGATCGGATGGGTTCCCGGCGGAATTGGAGTGGTCGAAGGGAACGAGATTCCCTACCAGCCGTGGGCCGCGGCCAGGAAGAAAGAGAATCAGGAGCACTGGCTGGATCGCGATCCTGAGGTGAAGTGCTTCCAGCCTGGAATTCCGCGCGGCATGTACATGCCTCACCCGTTCGAAGTTATTCAGAGCGACAAACAGATCCAGATGATCTTCGAATACGCAAACGCCCAGCGCACCATCCACTTGATCAAGATGGACGATTATCCGAATGTGGCTTGGATGGGTTATTCCGTCGGCCATTGGGAAGGCGACACGCTGGTGGTGGAAGTCACGGATTTCAACGACGCCACGTGGTTCGATCGCGCCGGCGATTTTCATAGCGATGCAATGAAGGTGACGGAACGGTTCACGCCTCACGGTCCGGATGCGATCAACTACGAAGCCACCATCACGGACCCGCAGGTGTTCACGCGTCCCTGGAAGATCAGCATGCCCCTGTACCGCAGACTGGAGCCAGACGCGCAACTCGTGGATTTCAAGTGCGTCCCGATGGTCGAGGAGACCATGTACGGGAACCTCCGCAAGGATCAGCTCGTGAAGCACTGGGAGGGCGCGACTATGAATATCGACATCACGAGGAAGATTCCACCAGGCGAGTCGGTCTTCGAGCGCTACGTATCGGGCAATCCTCCCGCGAAACAGCAATAAGACGTTTCAGCGCTTTGTGAGATGATGAAGGTTCAGGAGATGAGTTTCATGCGACCGAAGCTAACTGTTGGAGCCGGGCTTGCCGCCGGAGTTGCTCTACTTCTTGTCGCGCCGCAGGCGCGGGCGCATCACGCATTCGCAGCCGAATTCGACGCCAACAAGCCCGTCAAGTTCGTGGATGCGACGGTCACGAAAGTGGAGCTGATCAATCCCCACAGTTGGATTCACGTCGATGTGAAGCAGCCCGATGGAACGGTCGAGAACTGGGCGATCGAAGCCGGCAGCCCGAACATTCTCCTGCGTCGCGGAATCACTAAGGACACGCTCAAGATCGGCCAGAAGATTGAGGTCGAAGGCTATCAATCGAAGGATGGCTCGCATCGCGCCAACGGCCGGGATCTCAAGCTTCCGAACGGCCAGCAACTGTTTCTCGGATCGTCGGGACCCGAGGGCGCGCCGTACGAAGTGCAGCGGCCCGGCGTTGACGTAGCCCCCGGGAAGTAATTCCCGTCTGCTTGACCAGTCCTACTTGCCAACGAGATGAGCGTCGCTCTTCTCGTTCTCGTTGCAGATGAACTCGATCAGATCCGTGTCCGGCATGAGGCGCTGATTCACGCGAACCGTGAAGGGCTCGGTGAATGCCTTCGGGTCCTCAATCGTGATGTCGATTTGCAGTGTTCCGAAATTCGGGCGGCGGAAGCGCTCCGTTATTTTACCGGTGCTGGTCAAGGGAGTTCCGTTTACGTCCAGCCAGACGTCGTCACGGAAGCCCGTACTCTCCACCACAAGCGTGTCCCCATCCCAGTGCCCGATCGAATAGCCATACCACCACGGCTCCGGATCGTTATTCGGTAGCGGCCGGCCATCCAGGAAAATCTGCCGCACGCCCGCTTGGGCTTCGTACAGAATCACGATCAGTTTCGGTGTCTGGATGATTTTTCGGGGCTGCGGGTGCAGATGCAGTTGCATGTAGCCAAGCGGGAGACAGTGTGCGTCCGGATTGTCCTTGGCGTTTTGGGATTTTCGGTCGCGGTAAACCTTCTCGGCCCACGGCGTCATCGGCGCGCCGCCGGGAATGTTTTGGCCGATTTCGAAGAAGGTCGCCAACGGCGGGCTATCGCTAGCCGCGGGAGCCGGCGCTGCGGGAGCTTTCGCGTTATCGGGAGCAGGAGCTGTTCCCTTGCCTTTGGCTGCCCCCCGACCACGGCCTCCTCCGCCGCCACCACCGCCTGCGGCCCAGAGACCCGAAAAATCCGGGTGGCCGTCTGCGGTTCGCGGCGTCGGTGCCGTCATGTCGATCTTGCCTTCCGGCGTCCTGGGACCAGGGGTTTGGTAGGAAGGCCATTGCGCCAAAGCCGCCGCTGCACCAACGATGACAGCGGCGGCCATGGCCAAGGAAGGGAGAAACGATTTCATCTGCCGGCCAGCGCTTCGGGCGGACTAGTTGTTGTAACGGTCGACCGAGAAGGTCGAGCCGGGACGGGTCGCCGGGTCATAGCCGGTTCCGGCAATGTGGTTCCCGGAGATCTCGTCGCCGTTTCCGTGATCCGTGATTCCCGCTTGATACAACTTGTTGGTTACGGCGTCATTCGAGATCGAGTTGCCCATCACCTTGGCGCGGGTCGGCACGGCGGGAGATTCGCGGTCCTGCTCCATCTGCATCAGCCATACGCCGACATCGTTGCCGACCAGAGTGTTGTTGTCGATCTCGATTCCTTCGCTGTAGCGGCTGCCGTGGAGCGGGCCGGATGCGACAATGATTCCGCCAGAGGCCGTTCCGCCGCCAGTGTAAGCGTTGCCCGATACTGTGTTGTTTCGCACACGGCCGGTGGCGCCTTCGCCGATCTGGATGCCGTTTTGACCGATGTCCGCCTGCGGGCCCGCGCCAACCACGGTGTTGCCGGTAACCGTGCCGTCAACCTCGCCGCTCACGATGATCCCAGTCTTCTGATAATCGCGGATGGTGTTGCCGCTGATCGCGACCGGAATGCGTCCGGAGATCGGGCCAAAATTCACCGCCTTGATCGCGTTGCCTTCCTGGCAACTGGAGCGCGCGCCGGCGCTCGAATTCTTGTTCAGGGACAAAATTGTATTGCCGCTGATCGTGCCGGAAGCCCCGTCAAAGAGGATTCCGGTCAGGGAGTCGTCGCCGCCCGCGCAAACGTTGGCGAGATTCCCGGTCGCAAGAACCGTATTGACCACTTGAGCGGCCGTTCCGCCGCTGCGAATAATCGCGCCATGAAAATTGCCTCCGGGAGGGTCGAGAGCCGTAATCCGATACCCTGCTCCATCGAGCGTCATGCCGTTGGGAACGATGATGGTCGTGTCAGTCGTGCAATCGCCCTGAAGGGTCATCTCGGTTCCCGACGTGACAAAAGAGCACGTGGTAGCCGCATGAGCCGCGCCCGCGGCAGCGAGCGAAAGCAATGCTACGAACGTCATTTTAATCATTGAGCAAGATTCTCCACAGTTGGGGTTTCGTACATCTCGGACACAGTATACCTAAAAGACGTGGAGAGAAGCCTTTGGTGAGGTGAGCCGCCGGTTAATTTTGGAGTGCCTGATGGGGAAGCTCGGTCCCGGGAACATGCCTCAGCGATGGCAGGTTCTTGCGCAACTCTTGCGCGGCCGCGTCCCAACCGGTTCCGCCGGAGAACTCGACGCCGATCTCATACCCGCCCTTAGCGCGGCGGCAAAAC
>JASHRP010000417.1 GCA_030037375.1 Bryobacteraceae bacterium
CTTATCCGTGGCGGATCGCACAAACTCCCGGGATTTACTTGATCGTCTATGAGGGCAATATCCATAGTTGGCGGCAAGTCTTCATGGATGGCTACAAGCATCCCGATGAGAATGAGCTGATTCCTTCCTGGTACGGCCATTCCATCGGGCATTGGGAGGGTCCGACGTGGGTGGTGGATACGGTCGGGTTCAATGACAAGTTTTGGTTCGACTACGCCGGGCATCCTCATACCGAGCAGCTTCACACGATTGAGCGGTACACGCGGACGGATCTCGGCAATATGAACATCGAGGTCACGATTATCGATCCCGGCACGTACACCAAGCCGTTCACGACGGTCGGGCATGCGCGGCTGATGGCCGGGACCGAGCTAATGGAATACATCTGCCAGGAAGATAATTTCGATCTGCAACATATCTCGGGACCGGCGCAGGGGCCCGGCGGGGCGACGAAGTGAGACGTGACGGGATGAGCGCGCGCGTTTCGGCGGCGTTGATGATTGCAACCGCGATTCCTGTTCTGTGCGCCATCGATCAGCCGGTGCAGACTGAATCGGGCCGCGTGAGCGGAGTCACCAGCGCGGGAATCACGTCGTTCAAGGGCATTCCGTTCGCGGCTCCTCCGGTCGGCGATCTACGTTGGAAGGCGCCGCGGCCGCCCGCGTCTTGGCAAGGTGTCCGGCGCGCGGACCAGTTCGGCACGGGATGCTTTCAAAACAAGTCCGGCGCGTTCGGTCCGTGGAGCGCGGAATACATCGCCAAGAACGCGATGGAGGGCGGATCGAGCGAAGACTGCCTGTATTTGAACGTATGGACGGGCGCATCGAAACCTGGCGAGAAGCGACCGGTTTTCGTTTGGATTTATGGCGGCGGATTCAACTCGGGTTCGGGCGATGTGCCGGTTTACGATGGCGCGGGATTGGCCAGCAAGGGGCTGGTGACGGTCACGTTCAATTATCGGGTCGGCATCTTCGGTTTCTTCGCGCATCCGGAGTTGACGAATGAATCGGGTCATAATTCCTCAGGTAACTATGCTCTGCTCGATATGATTGCCGCTCTGAAGTGGGTGCGCAAGAACATTGCCGCGTTCGGCGGAGATTCTGCGAACGTGACCATCGCGGGACAATCCGCGGGCGCGTTCGCGGTGAACTATTTAATGGCGTCGCCGCTGGCGAAGGGATTGTTCGAACGCGCGATCGCGGAGAGCGGGGGCGCGTTCAACGCCGCGCCATCGCTTAAGGACGCCGAAGCGGGCGGCGTCCGGCTGGCGGAGACGTTGGGCGCGAAGAGCCTCGCGGATTTGCGAGCGATTCCGGCCGGCAAATTGCAGCAGAGCTCGGCGCGGTATCGCGGGGCCGCAATCGTGGACGGATACGTCGTGCCGGACGATGTCTTCCGCATTTTCGCGAGCGGCCATCAGAACGACGTGCCTTTGCTGACGGGCTGGAATGCGGACGATGGCGTGTCATTCGGCCCGGCTCCCAAGGCCGAAGTTTTTCGCGCACAGGCGCAGCGCACCTACGGCAACATGGCCGACGCGTTTCTCAAAGTTTTTCCGGCATCGACTGATGAAGAAGCTGCAGCATCGCAGAAGGCCGCTGTGCGCGATCCCGGGTTCGCGTGGCAGAACCGGACGTGGGCTCGGCTCGAATCTGCGGCGGGAAAGTCGAAGGTTTACCTCTATTATTTCGACCGCACGGCTCCTGGGACTCCGGAACAAACTCGATACGGAGCGTTTCATTCGAGCGAGATTCCATACGCGCGAAACACGTTGAACAGGTGGGATCGTCCGTGGACGCCGGCCGATAGAAAGCTCTCCGAGGAGATGTCGGCGTATTGGGTGAACTTCGCCAAGACGGGCGACCCGAACGGTCCGGGGCTTCCGAAGTGGCCGGCGTTTTCTGGATCGAATCAACAGTCGATGCGGCTGGGTGAGGTGATCGAAGTGATTCTGACACCGGACAAAGAGAAGCTCGATTTCCTTGACGAATTCAACGCCAAGAGACGGCAGAGCAATTAGGAGGATAGGCATGATTCATAGGATTTGTTTGTGCGCGGCTTTAGTTGGAACGATCGCCCTTGCGCAGCAGGGGCAGCAACCTCCTTATGTTGTGTCGCCGGAGATTCATGCGGATCGGACCATCGCGTTTCGCATCTATGCTCCTAAAGCCGAGAATGTGCGGGTGATCGGCACCGACATTCCGGGCCTCATGATGGGGCAGATGAAGAAGGGCGACAACGGAGTGTGGGAGCTGGTCTTCGGTCCGGTGAATCCGGGTGCGTACCGTTACAACTTTTTAGTCGATGGCGTCTCGACGCTCGACTACCGCAATCCCTCGCTCAGCGAATCGAATGACAACTCATGGAGTTTGCTGTACGTGCCCGGTTCCGACTTCATGGATACGAAAGACGTGCCGCATGGCGCGATCGCGGCGGTGACGTATTATTCGAAGTCGCTGAACAAGTTTCGACGGCTGCATGTGTACACGCCGCCGGGATATGAGACGAGCACGCAAAAATATCCCATCTTCTACTTGCTGCACGGAGCGGGCGATTCGGACGATTCATGGGGCACGGTCGGGCGGGCTGGATTCATCATGGATAACCTCATCGCCGCAAAAAAGGCAAAGCCGATGGTGATCGTGATGCCCGCTGGGCACACAGGTCCGCAGGTTCCCGCTGGGCGCGGCGGCGGAGGTCGAGGCAACGGCCTCTCTTTCCAGGACGATTTCGTCAAAGACTTCGAAGGCGATATCATGCCAATGGTTGAGGCGCGATATCGCGTATTCACGGACCGCTCGCACAGGGCGATCGCGGGTCTTTCAATGGGAGGCGCGCACACGCTGAATATCGGGATTCCGAATCTCGACAAGTTCGCGTATTTGGGTGTGTTCAGCTCCGGCTTGCTGGGCACGTTTGGAGCGGGTGGCCGGGGAGGGCGAGGTCCAGCCGCAGGTTCCGCGCCGGCGCCGGATACGAGCTGGGAAGATGCGAACAAGGCTCAGCTCGAAAATCCAGCGTTGAAGAAGGGACTCAAAGTGTTCTGGTTTTCGACCGGCTCGGACGACTTCCTGCTCAACACCACGAAATCGACGGTGGAGTTGTTCAAGAAATACGGATTCTCGCCAGTGTTTCAGGAAAGCTCGGGCGGGCACACCTGGATCAATTGGCGCGACTACCTGAATGAGTTCGCGCCGCAACTATTCCAATGAAACTAACTGCTAGCATCCTCCTCGCGATTGCTTTGCCTCTGTGCGCGCAATGGGACCCGCGCATTCCGAAAAACGCCCCCAGAACCCCTGATGGGAAGGTCGATCTCAGGGCGCCGGCGCCTCGGACGGCGGACGGGAAGCCAGATTTATCGGGACTCTGGGAGCAGTACAGCGAAGCGATGATGCCGAAGTATCTGATCAACCTCGCGGCCGATCTGAAGCCGGGGGAAGTATCGTTTCAGCCTTCGGCCGCGGCTGTTTTTCGCGAGCGGCAAGAGACCAACAGCAAGGATCATCCGGGTGTGCATTGTCTGCCGTCAGGAATTCCAGAAAAGGACGCGGTTCCGGCGCCGTTCAAGATTATTCAGACTGACGGGCTTATCGCGGTTCTGTATGAATCGCGCATGATCTTCCGTCAGATTTTCACTGATGGACGTACGTTCCCGGCCGATCCGCAGCCGGCTTGGCAGGGTTATTCGATCGGCAAATGGGACGGGGACACCATGGTGGTAGACACGCGCGGCTTTCGCGATAACGGATGGCTGGATATGGCCGGGCATCCGGGGACGGATCAACTGCACGTGACGGAGCGCTTCACGCGCAAGAATTTCGGCTCGATGACGATCGATATTACGATCGACGATCCCAAGGCTTACACGAAGCCCTGGACAGTTCACGAAGCCGCTCACTTGCTCCCTGATGGGGAAATTATCGAGCACATCTGCGAAGAGAATAATCGCGATCCGGTGCACATAGTCGGAAAATAGCGCTAACTCGCTTTTTCAAACACCACGAATCCGTGGGCGGGAATCACGGCGTTGATCTGGCCATTGCCGACCTGCAGAGTCGCGCCGCCATTGCCGATGTTGTCTCCGCCATAGGTCGCCGAATCGCTATTGAAAATCTCCCGCCATCCGCCCGAGGGAAGCCGCGAGGAATCTGTGGCGATGAAGTAGCCTTGAGAGAACGGCGAATCATTTAAGCTGGCGAGCACGAGGAGCGCCGGATTCGGATCGCTGCGCGTGAACGCGATCACGCGGTTGTCGTCGTGCGTGTAGATCACATCAAGCGAGCTGGATCGCGCCGCGGAAGTCGAACTTACGAATCTAATCAAGTCTTGATAGAAGCGGAACAGGAATTGACCGTCGCCGGTGCGCTGGCCGATCAGATCCTCTTTATTCACATTGAATGTGTTGTACGTGAAATATTTCGCCGCGCCGATTTCTTCTCCCATTAGGAACATTGGCGTTCCGGCGGAGAGCGCGGACATTCCGAAAGCAAAACGGCTGCGCGCCTCGGCGTATTTTCGCGTATCGCCGATCAGCGGCGCGAAGTTCACGGCCGTAACAATCGTGCGCTCCGTGTTCGCGTCGTTCCCGGCTTCGTCGTGATTTTCGTGATAGGAGATTTTGTTGTATTGCGTGGCGAGCAGAGCTCCGGCGAAATAATCCATATTGAGCGGACCGGGTGCACCATAGCCGGCGTTCTTCAGGAGATTCGCGTAATTGTCGCCGTAGTTGCCGTCGCCAATCAGATGATGATAGAAATCCGCGTACCAGACCGCGTCAAACCCGATGCCTCCCTGGCTGAGCGGTTGCGTCATCGCGCTCCAGCCGGTGTGATCCTCCGCGATCAGAAAAGCGGAAGGATTCACCATCTTCACTGTTCGCGCAAGCTCGCGCAGAAATTTGATTCCGTATAGATTCGCAGCGGGGACGGACGCGCCGTTCGCGTTCAGAGTGTTGTTCTGATGGATGGCGTCGGTTAGGTCGACGCGCAGGCCGTCGAAGTGAAAATCGTCGAGTGCCGCGGCCGCGCTGCTGGTGAACATTTGGCGGACGTTTTCTTCGCTGAATCGCGGCGTCCAACCAGAGGAGCCGTTGTTCACGTAGCCGCCTTGAAGACTTCCGGGGTAATCGGAGGGCACGCCCTGATACCAATACCAAGTGTTGTCCTGCGGCGTGATGTTGGGGTCGGCGTCGTAGCCCCACTCGGAGCGCTCATTATCCGCCGCCGCGAAATGGTTGTAGCAAACGTCCAAAATCACCGCGAGGCCGCGCTGATGGCAAGCACGAATGACATGCTTGAGTTGGTTCGCGCCGCCGGCGCTGGTTTACAAGCAGAAGAACAGCGAAGTGCCGTACCCCCATTCCGCATCACCGTCGAATTCCAGAACCGGCAAGAGTTCCACCGCGTTGACGCCCAGGTCAACCAACTTGTCTACGAAAGCCATAGCATCCGCAAAGTTCCCAGCCGTAGCCGTAGAAG
>JASHRP010000418.1 GCA_030037375.1 Bryobacteraceae bacterium
CCGTCGGGAGTGATAGCTATGCCAACTTGAGAGACTCCAATGCCCGGCACGCTCACTTGGGTGGTTACCATGGTGCTCGACGTATCAATTACAGAGACGTAGCCGCCGCCGTTGGGCACATAAGCATACTTTCCGTCCGGGGTGATGGCCACTCCCACAGGGGAGGTCCCGATTCCGCCCACGTTCAGAGTGGTGACCACGGTGTTGCTGGAGATGTCAATCACCGAGACGGCGGGGGATGTGCTGAGTGTGCCAACACTCGTCACATAAGCTTTCGTTCCGTCCGGAGTGATAGCGATTGCACCGGGAGTGTCCACAACAGTCACTTTAGCGACCACCGTGTTGCTCGACGTATCGATCGCCCAGACGGAGCTGGCGTTATCCCTCACCACATAAGCGAGAGTTCCATCCGGGGTGATGGCGACATCATAAGGGCAGCCCCCTACGACGACCTTGGCCGAGACGGTATTGTTCGACGTGGCGATCACAAAGACATCGCCCCCGCAATTCGCGACGTAAGCTTGCGTTCCGTCCGGAGTGACAGCCACCGCATACGGTTGGCTCCCCACGTTAACAGTCGCGACTACCGTGTTGCTGGATGTGTCGATCACCGAAACGGTATTGGAGCCGAAGTTCGCCACGTAGGCGCGGCCTTGGGCGCAGGCGATCCGGGTTGACCCGCTAAGTCCCGTCAACGCCAAGACGGAAGCAGCGAGGATTGACATCACTCTATCCGGAATGAATTGTTTGGCCATCCCTCAGGCGCAAGTATACACCCCGTAGGGTCAAGAAACTCGAACCCTGGATGAGCGAGCAAGATTAGACAGGCGATGAACGGAAAGCGTGTAGGGAGGAAAGCTCTGTGAGAAATCGCTTGCGTGGCCAAGCCCGACACGATCCTGGCTTGGTACCGGAAGCTGATCGCCCGGAAGTTCGATGGCTCCAAGCACCGCCAATATCCCGACGACCACAGATCGATGAAAAGCTGGAAGCTCTCAGCGTGCGGATGGCAAGGGAAAACTCCGGCTGGGGCTACGACCGCATCGTTGGTGCCGTGGCCAACCTGGGTTACACGGTTTCGGATCAAACCGTCGACGTTCTGCGCCGTCATGGCATTGCTCCGGCCCCGCAGCGCGGCCGAACATGTCCTGGAAGGATTTTCTGGCCGCTCACATGAACGTTTTGGCCGGGGCGGATTTCTTCACCGTGGAGGTTCTGAAGTGGCGGGGCTTGGTGACCAATTATGTGCTCTTCTTCATTCACCTGAAAACGCGCCGGATCACCATCGCCGGCATCACGCGGCACCCGGACGGCGAGTGGATGGAACAGATCGCGCGAAGCGCGACTCAGGAAACCTGGGGTTATCTGAATGAGTGCCGCTACGTTCTACACGACCGGGACGAGAAGTTCTGCGCCTCATTCCGGTCGGCGCTGACCGCGGCAGGCGTGAAGCCACTCGCAGGGTTGCGCTGGTATCTGCATCTCGGAAGTACTGTCTCCCTTCGACGAATTGCACATCGTGAGGCGGCTCGGTTCAGCGCCGATATTGACACGCGACTTTCCGACTGGGGCTATCTTGGATCGAGCCTGAGGTGCCATCGTGCGGTCTGCTCCGGCTTACCCCAAGCTTCATAGAGTTGAATAATTCGCGCTGCGGCCTGCGATAGCACCTTCCGGTCCTCCAGTGGAATTGCGGTTTCCCGTTGCTTCATCCCTTCATAGCCGGAGACCAACAGCGGCTCTGCCTCCGCATATTGCTGCTGACCCGCCAGGCTGGCGCCGAGAAGGTTTTGGGTCCAGTAACGCTCCCAGGAGTCGGGGTTGTCTTGATTGCTTTGCGCTTCGCGAAGCACTGCCTCTGCCTCGGCGTACCTCTTCTGCCGCAGGCGAACATCCCCAAGCAGCGTCAGAGTACTGATGGTGTCGGGATGCGCCGGGCCCAAGGTGCGCCGTCGCGCCTCAAGCACGGAAGCGAAAAGGGTCTCGGCCTCCGCGCTTCTGCCTTCGCTACGGTACAAATTCGCGAGGCTGTTCATGCTTTTGATCGTGTCCGGGTGGTCGGCTCCCAATACTCGGCGCCTGATCTCGAGAGCCTTGGTCAAGACCGGTTCGGCCTCCGCATACTTGTCTTCGGCCCGGTATAGCAGCCCGAGCATATTCATGCAGATGAGAGTGTCGTTGTGCTCTGCGCCTTGAGCTCGGCGCATCCCATCGACTGCCTTCATCACAAGCGGCTCAGCCTGGGCATACTTACCTAACTTTTGGTCGACGTAGCCCAGGTTGGCCATCGTCATCAAAGTCAGGGGATGCTCCCCGCCCAGGACGCGACGGCGGATCGCCAGCGAGTTTGCCAGGAGCGGCTCTGATTGGGCCCACTTCCCCTCTTTTCCATACAGCACGGCAAGATTGTTCAGGCTGCGCGCCGTCATGGGGTTGTCTTCACCCGACACTCGACGCCGAATGTCAAGGAGCCTGATGTCGATTGATTCGGCCTGTGCATATTTGCCTTGCGCCTCGTATAGCGCGGCGAGGTTGTTCATGGAGGTTTCCGTGTCAACGTGGTTTTCGCCGAGCACGCGCCGCTGGATTTCCAACGTTCTCGTTCCAAGAGACTCGGCTTCCGCATACTTACCCTCGATTCGGTAAAGATCGGCGAGGTTGACCATGGTCTCCAAGGTTTCGATATGCTCCTGTCCGAGAACCCGCCGCTGAACTTCGAGCGCGCTGGCAAACAGGTCTTCCCCTTGCGTATACTTGCCTTCTTCTTCGTACAACGAGGCGAGGCTATTCATGGTGTTTAGCGTGTTCGGGTGCTCCGCGCCAAATACGCTGCGTTGAATCTCCAACGCTTCGGTCTCGAGAGGTTCAGCCTGCGCGTATTTTCCTTCTTCCTTATACAGCTCCGCCAGTTTATTCATAGTGAGCGCGGTACTTGGATGTTTCTCGCCCAGAGTATGCCGCTGGCCAGCGAGGGCCTGGTTCAAAAGAGACTCGGCTTGTGCAAACTTTTCCTGGTCGTCGTACAAGAGCGCGAGGTCGTATTCGCTTTCAAGAGTACTGGAGTCGCTCTCACCCAAGACGCGGCGTTGGGCGTCCACGACCTTGGTCAGCAACGATTCCGCCTCCGCCGCTTTGCCTTGGAGCCGGTCAAGGACAGCCAGGCTCCTCAAGGATGCCAGGGTTTCGGGGTGATTTTCCCCCAGCGACCGGCGCCGCAGCTCAACAGCTCGTTCTATTTGTTTGTGCGCTTCGGGAAAGATGCCGAGATCAAGGTACGTAGTGCCGATGGTTTGCCGGACGGAAGCCTCTACCAAGGGCTGCGCTTCAAACTTTCGCGCAATGCCGGCCGCGGCCCGATCGAGCGCTGTGCGAACCTTGAGATCCGGATCGGGTTTCGTGCCGGGGCGCGCTTGAGCGCTGGCGCCGGCTTGCGCCAAAAGATCGTTTTGGAGGAAGTCATTTACGGCTTTCGCGCTGGCTTCGGCGGCAACCGCCCGGTCGCGTTCGCGGTTGGCCCGGACGGCTTGCCATGTGCTTGCCGTGATGCCCGCCAATAGCACCAGAAAGACTGCGGCTAGTCCCGCCACCAGCGCACGGTGCCGGCGCGCGAATTTTTGCAGCTGATAAGTGGTACTGGGCGGGCGCGCCGCGATCGGCTCCTCGTTCAGGTAGCGCTGAATGTCCGCGCCAAGATCTGCCGCTGATGCGTAACGCCGCCCTTTGTCCTTTTCCAGCGCCTTCCTCACCAGGGTTTCGATATCGCCCTGATAATGGCGAGCGACCGAGCCAAGTGGCGCCGGCTCCTCTTCGCGTATAGTGCGCACGGCTTCGGCCAACTGGCGATGGTTCACTTCGTAGGGCAGCCGGCTCGACAAGAGCTCGTACAGAATCACGCCTATCGAGTAGACATCGCTGCGCGTATCCACCTCCAGCGGATCGCCCAGCACCTGCTCGGGGCTCATGTAAGCAAGGGTTCCAACAATCTGTCCCACACCGGTCTGTATCGTGAGGTGCGCGTCTCCTTCCTGTTGGTTCGCCTGAGTGACGCGCGCGACGCCGAAATCCAGAATCTTGGGTTGGCCGGTCTCATCGACCAGGATGTTGCCCGGTTTCAAATCGCGATGAATGAGTCCGCGCTGGTGCGCGTGATGCACGGCTTCGCAGATTTTGACCATCAGCGCCAGTTTCTGGCGGGTGTTGAGTTGGTGAACTTTCGCGTATTGTTGCAAGGGCAGGCCGCGGATGAGTTCCATCGCGAAGTAAGGCTGCGGCCCGAAGCCAGTATCGGCAGAGCCAGCCTCGTAGATTTGAGCGATGCCGGGGTGCTGCACGCGGGCCAGGGCTTGCGTTTCCTGCCGGAAACGCCGCAATCGATCGGGCGTGCCGAAGCCCAGTTTGATCAGTTTTAGGGCCACGGTGCGCCGCGGCTCTTCCTGCTCGGCTTCGTAGACGGCGCCCATGCCGCCTTCGCCCAGGAGCCGGATAATGCGATAGCGGCCGATGGCGGACGGATGGGAACGTCCGGCGGGCTGGCAAGCCGCAAGATCCTTGGCGGCGATTTCCACGGCAGAAGTCTCAAGAAAGTCCTCGGCCCCCCCGGACTGAGCCAAAAGTGATTCGACTTCTCTTTGCAGCGCCTCGTCTCCGCCGCATGCTTGTTCGACGAACGCCGCCCGCTGGCTTTCGCTCAACTCTAATGCAGAGTCAAAAATCCGCTCGATATCCCGCCAGCGCTCAGTGTTCATTACGGCGTCCCGCGTTCAGCTCACGGCGGAGCCAACTCTTGGCTAACCTCCAGTCCCGGTGCACTGTCTCCTCCGAGACTTTCAACACCTCGGCTGTTTCGTTCACGCTCAGTCCGCCGAAAAAGCGCAACTCCACTACTCGAGCTTTGCGGGCGTCCACCGCCGCCAGCGCCGTCAGGGCATCATCGACGGCCACCAAGTCTGTGCCTGATTGATTCACTGCAACAAGCGCTTCGTTGAGATCCAGCGAACTCGCGTCGCCTCCGCGTTTCAGAGCCTTACGAGACCGTGCCCAGTCCACCAGAATACGCCTCATTACTTGCGCGCAAACGCCGAAGAAATGGGATCGGTTCTCCCAATTGGCGTGTGCGGAATCCACCAGGCGTACGTATGCCTCGTTCACCAGCGCCGTTGTTTGCAGAGTGTGATCCGGCCGCTCACCGGACATGTAGCGGTGCGCCAGGCGATGCAGCTCATCGTAGACCAGGGGCACGAGCTTGTCGACCGCGCTTGGATCACCGTGGTCCCACGACTGCAATAGCCGAGTTATTTGTAATGATATCGACTGCATCCCCACGGGCTTCTGGAACGAAGCCTAGCATGTTTACGCGCGCCTTGCGGCTTCGTGGGATCAAAACGTCGGCCGGAGCTGCGCCAGTCGATCAAATCTCCTCCCGATTACAGTTTTTGCACGCGTTTTCCGCCGCTAATTGGTGAGGGTAGCGAAAGAGCCCTCGGAAGACGGAAGGCCCAGCGTGGTCTTCGCGATATTCGGACAACAAAAAAGGAGAAAGTTCAAATGTCTACACTTCGAAAAAATCGCAACGTTCCGTTCGCCGAACCAGCCGCGAATTGGATGAAGCCATCGGTGGACGCGGCGGCAAGGACCCATCCGGTCTCCGTCAAAAGTGTCCTGTATCGGAGCGGGAGCGGCCTGCTAAGCCTGGCCGCAGTACTGTCCGCAGGAGTCATCGTTCCGGCCAGCGCCCAGAAACCTACCGTTCCCGGGGTCGCTCCGGAGCAAGGCTTCACGATCGCGACCAAAGTAAACACGCCGATGGTCCTCAAGACCGAGCCCTATGCAACCTGCGATCTGCATCCCAGCGGTGACAGCGATCAGGCCCATACCTTGAAGGTTTACGCCAACTCCGAGGGCTATGTGAAGGTTCACGTCACTCTCAAGGAGGAGTCCCGGGATGAGCACATGCAGTTGGATTGCTCCACAGTGGACGCAGTGACGATCCATCCCCTCCATTTGCAGGCCGGTTCTACGCCGACGGCGGACATGCCGGCACCACAAGCCTCCGTGCCGGCGCCTCAGGGCGCTCAAGTCCGGGCTGCGTTGACGGACGAAGGCGCACGGCTGCTTACCGATGAGGACCTGCTCAGCCGTGGATATCCGCCTCGACCCGATGCCACGCAATCACCGGACGCCTACGCCAGTTGGCTTCGTAGCGTTTCCCGCCCCATAACCCTCCTTCCACCCCACGGAGTGAGCTTCTCTCGCCCTGCACGCGCGCAGCAGTCTCTCGCCGGTGGAACGGAAACCGGTCAGAACTGGAGCGGCTACGAAGCGCGAAGCAAACCGGGCAGCTACATGGAAGTGAGCGGCGAGTGGGCTGTGCCCCCCGTCAACCGGGGTGATCCCGGCTCCGAAACGTACTCATACTTGTGGGTCGGAATGGATGGCGATGCAGCGGATGGAGGCCCCACCGATCTGGTGCAGGCCGGCACCATGCAGAATTACCTCGACGCTGGTGGGTCGTCCTACGCCATTTATCACGCCTGGACGGAGTACATTCCGTACGCGGCGGCCACGGGCCCTGCCGTGGTCAGCCCCCTTCCCGTCAACCCCGGAGATGTTGTCCTGGTCAACGTCTGGATCGGTGACAGCGATGGAACGCCGCGTCCAAATGGCACCTACGTCTGGTTTTTCCTCCAAAACAACACCGAGGACGCAGCTGTGGAAGATGCTACGCCGCTCGGCGGCGCTTACTTCACAGGCAGTGAAGCGGAGTGGATCATGGAGCGTCCGGGGTACGCTCTCTCCGCCTTCGGCGCTGCTCTAATACAAGACGCGCGGGCTCTCACCGCGGCGGGCGTTTGGAAAGGCTCCTCCACGATCGCCAGCACTGAACTCCTCATGCAGGACGGCAGCACGTCGCTGGTTAGAGTTGCCAGCCTAAGCCCGAACAAGGTTCAGTTCGAGTGGCTCAACTTCCGCTAGCCGAGCCCGGAGGACGGACGAGAACGCGCCCAATCCACCAGAATGCGCCTCATTACTTGACTTGCGCGCAAACGCCGAAGAAATGGGATCGACTCTCCCAATTGGCGTGTGCGGAATACGTCGCAGCAGGCGCCATCATGCTTCCTCAAGAGCAGTTACTAACTACTTTCGGGCGCAAAAATGAGCGCTCTGAGGCAATGTTTACCGAAGGCGGCCAAACAGCGTAACAGCTGAAACATTTCGTTCGCCTAGTGTTTTATGATCCGCCTGCGACACGAACAGCCGAGCCTGTGGGAAGGCGTCTGGGCCGAGGAGGTCCACCATCTGTGGGAGCCCTGGATGCGAGCGGCCGACCGGCTCTTGGAAGATGACGAACTGCTGAGCAAAGTGTTCGAGGCCCAGGGCCGCCGCTGGAAACAGAGCCGCCGGAGAGGATGGTTGCAGACGCCGGCGGAAGTGGTTCTGCGATTGATGCTGCTGAAGCACTTCCGCAACTGGAGCTACGAGGTGGTCGAGCGTGAGGTGCGCAGTCAGTCTCGCGAAAAACTCTATCGCCGGCTCGTAGTCCTCGGACCTGATGGCTTCAATCGCATCGGACATGCTCAGATCACGTTTGGCGACGGTTGCCGGGTTTTGATCTTTTTCGACTTGCGGCCCGGGAACCGAGAGCGTTTCTACCTCCGGCTCTGGCTTTGCGACGTACTCGATCTTCGAAGGCTCCGGTAGCCTCGCGGCTATTCCACCGCTAAGTTGCACCAAAACAGCGTCTGCCTCGGCACGGAAACGCGTGTACTCGCAGACATCGTGACCTTTTACCCTCGACAAGGGCCGAACGGTCCTGACGCGAACGCTGTACTGGTTTCGTCACGAACCTTGCTGGTTTGTCAGGAAGAAGAACGCGCCCTGGTACGGTAAGGCCGGCGAGAACTCGACCATCTGGAGCTCGCCGTCGCCCAAGTTCATCATGGGCGGAAGCGAAGAAGATAAATTTGATCATCCCGCCCAGAAGCCAGTCGAGCTGATGCGGCGCCCAATCCTCAATCATCTTCGCCGCAGCGAGCTCGTGTACGATCCGTTCCTCGGTTCAGGCACCACGCTTGCCGCCGCGGAGCTCAATGAGCGCGTCTGTTACGGTATCGAGCTCGATCCGAAGTACCTCGACGTTATCGTGCAGCGCTGGCAGCAACTCAGTGGCAAGGCCACGACTCTCGATGGCGACGGCCGCGCCTTCGCCGCGATCAAGCAGGAACGCGCTGGAGCGCCCGCATGAATCGCCCGCTGCCGGCGCGAGATCGCTGCGATCGAAGCCAAGCTGCTGTCCGGCACTCCCGATCTTCAGGGCCTACTGCTGGCTCTTTCGGATTGGAGCGCCGAGCTTCGCATTCTTCGGAACAACGATTGCCCTTCGGTGGAAAGCCGACGTCGTTAGGTTGAGGAATATGAGGAAACTCAATCTTGCACGACGGCTGGAGCGATTGGAGCAGTGCGAGGTTTTCGCTGGGCCGAAGCAGTTGATGAACAAATTGGAGAGAGCCCTGAATAGTGCGGCGCTGCGTCTGACTGGAAAGCTATACTGTGCGGCCCGGCACGATCAGGCAATGCGGGCACAGCCCCGCCTTAGGTCGTGGATCCTGCGAAAGCGTCGAGGCGTTCGCCGATCATAACTTCCGGTTTTTCCCGGCCGGCCGGCGGTTGCGTCCCGCATAGACCAGCAGCAGCGCGACGCCGATGACGGCGACCATATAGATGGCGGAACCATAGCCCGGCTTCACAAGGTCCCCGGAGACATCCGACTGCGCGGCGAGCCAGAGCATGAATCCGATAAGCACCACACCCACGGCTAAGAACCATCGCGGAAACTCGGCAGATTCCGCAAAAAATCTCTTGCGCGGCTGTAATACTCTTGCCCTAGTCTTGGAACTCGACATACTTACCTTCCGCCTTAATCGACTTCGGGATGGCGCGCCTGCTCGACGATTTGCAAGAGACGCCGCGTCAGCTCGTGAAACCAGTCTGGTTGGCGGCGGCGGATCGCTTCGGGAGAAACCAAGTCACGGCCAATGCCAACGGCAGTCGCGCCGGCGCGGAAATAATCGGCGACGGTCTGCTGGCTGACTCCGCCGGACGCGATCAAGCGCACTTCCGGATACGGGGCTTTGAGTGTGCGAATGTAACCGGCTCCGCCCATGGCGTCACACGGAAACACCTTCACGAAGTCCGCACCCGCCTCCCAGGCGGTCATTACTTCGGTGGCCGTCAACGCCCCCGGGAAAGTAACGACCTCGTGCTGCAGCGCGAAGTTCAATACCTCCAGCTTGAGGTTCGGGCTGGTAAGAAACCTCGCGCCGGCATCCAAACTTTGGCGCGCCATTTTCATGTTCAGAACCGTGCCGGCGCCGATAATGAGCTCCGGGTTCTTCCGGGCGAGCTTCTCGATGACTGTGAGCGCGCCGGGAACGGTCAACGTTACTTCGGCGACGGGAATCCCGCTGTGGGCGATAGCCTCCACTGCGAACTCGGCGTCCTCCGCTGAGGAGACACGAATTGCCGGAATGATGCCGATCTGTTCGATCCGTTCGCGGACCGTCTCTCTTGTCATAGTCCGTTGGGTGAATTGCCCGCCCGGGGGGCGTTCAGCAAAGAGGGTGGCGCTTTCGGAATCTGGGTCTTGAGAATCACGACGTCGCCGTAGCCCACTTTGAGGTTCAGCTTGTGGGCGCCCTGCGAATCGCCGCCCGCCCATTCATGACCCGTGAGCCAGCCCCTTCGCTTCTCCCCTCCCGGAAAATCGCAGTTCACGTTCCCGAAGTCAGTTCTGGCATTGATGGCGTAACTGCCGTTCTCGGGCAGATGGAGCGTGACGGCGCCTTGCAGCAGGGTCACGTCGATATCGTTGATCAAATCATCAACATGGATCTCGCCCACGTCATGGCCAGCGATTACCAGCTTGGTGTCCCGCGGAGCCCGAATACGAGTGTCAAGATCAAAATTCGTCCCCGCGCCCCACGGATTCGACGGCGGGAACGGCCGATGCCTCGGGAAGTCCTCGGCGATTACAACCTCATCCCCTTTGCGCTCTGCGGTAATGTGAACCTTGTCGAGTTCGGCTGATCCCTTCGCGCTCTCCGCGGCGGAGAATGCTTTCTTGGTCGACTTCACGCTGGTGATCTCAACTTGCGGCTGGTCCCATCCCTCAATCGTTAAATTGCCGATTGAGTTGGTGAGCCGGAGCACACCGCCCGATTTGAAGTCGATCTTTTCGGTCTTGCTGACCTCGATCTTTTGCGGCGACTGGTCAATGGCGAACACCGCCCAACAGACACTCACGCCGATGATCGCCAGTTTCTGTAACATGCTCCCCCTTGAAAGTAAAGGCGCTAGAAATAAAAGCCGAGCCCCACCGTCGCTTCGGTCTGATGCAGGATCGCGCTCTGTTTGTAGAGCAGGCTGCTCCAGTTCGGCTGCCCCGTATCGTATCCGCGGATGTCGAAGCGCCACGCGAACATCGGCGAGAGCTTGAACTTGATTCCACCGCCGTAGTTGATTCCGGGTCTCCAGGAATCCCCGTTGTTGCGGTTGATCGCCTTATACGGCATCACGAAGTCGTCCGCCATCACTCCGCCGGTGATGAACGGACGAACCTTCGCCTCATCCGAGGTTGCGTTGAAGTAGTAGAGCAGGTTGTAGCCGAACTGATTGATCCCCGTCCCGGCGGTTCCGGGAGTTTGCAAGAAGAGGCCGGTACGATCCGCGAGGCTGGTGTGATTGTAACCGTACTGCACCTCATGCCCCAGGCGTCCGGCGGAGTTATAAGTGAAGCGCAGACCAATGCGGAATCCGGCCGTACCCAGGTGCACATCGCTCGAGCTCCCGTTGGACAGCGGGGAACCGATGTCCGTATTCGAAAGCAAAGACAAGCCCGTCGACAACCACACCTCTCCCGATTGCGCCCGCAAAGCGCCCGACCCAACCACCATCAGAACCAGCAAATACTTTTTCATGCAGTGCGCTCCCGCTTGGCCAATTCGAAAATCCATCTAACGAACGGATGCTCTTTGGTTCTTCCCGTCGTCCGTCTTCGGCTCCGCGCCATTGCAGGATAGTTGCGAAAGACGTTCAATTTCCTGGTCTTTCTTATTAACAGCCTTGGTCATATCGCCTAAGAGATTACGCAGAGTCGTGTTAGCTTCCCGTACCGACTGAAGTTCATCTCGTGTCTTGGACCAGCCCACCGCGCCGGCGCCGATCAGCGCCAACAGAACTACGATCGCGCCCAAGTATAGCCGCGGTTTTTGCAGCTTGGACCACGGCATTTTAGCCCTGCGCCTCGTCGTGCGGTTCGTACACGCTTCTGGACTCTTCAATCGCCGGAAGACGATCGTTCGGGCTTGCCCACCAGACGTAGAAGGTCGGCAACAGGAAGACGCTCATCAGCAGGTCGCTGATCAGTCCGCCGACGATCACAATCGCGAAGGGCCGCTGCGAGTCCGATCCGATTTCGTGCGAAAGCGCCGCGGGAAGCAATCCGAAGGTCGCCACCAACATGGTCATCATGATGGGTCGCAAGCGGCGGGTTGCGCCTTCGATCGCCGCCTCGGCGATTGGCATGCCGCGAGCGCGCAATTGGTTGATATACTCCACCATGATGACGCCCGTCTGGATCGAGCAGCCGAACAGCGCCATGAACCCGATTCCGGACGAAACACTGAAGTGGGTCGCCGTCACCAGCAGCGCCAATAAACCGCCAAGGCGAGCCACCAATACATTGAGAAGGTTCAGACACGCCCACTTCGCGGAGCCGAACGCCCCGTAAATAATGAGGAAGATCAGGAAGACAGTGAGTGGTACGATAATCGCCAGGCGCGCTTCCGCGCGCTGTTCGCTTGCATACTCACCCTCCCAGGCCAGGTGATAGCCCGGAGGAAGCTTCACCTGCGCCGTTTTGGGAAAAAGTATGGGATCGATTTTTTCCTGAGCCTCATGCACCGCGCCACCCAAATCTCTGCCGCGCACGCTGTACTTGATGGGCACATAACGCTCGCTCTTTTC
>JASHRP010000419.1 GCA_030037375.1 Bryobacteraceae bacterium
GAGTTCTTCGCGCGGGCAGGCATCGGAATCCGGCCCTACGTGGCCCGTATCCACGCGGAGGGTCCCAACCCGCAAGGGGTCGATCGCACCGTACTTATCGTGGTAAAGCTGGATGTCCTCATCGGACCAGCCATGCCACCGGATGACACCGAATTCTACTCTTTCGGTGTCGTGGATTAATAGCGCACAGCGCGCGGTCCGAACGGCCTTCGCGAATCCATCCAGAAAAACGGACCAGCGCGAAGCATCGGCGACGGAGTCATAGACGAGGCTGATCAGATGTTCGAGCTCGGTCTCCATCTACGGATGCAGCGTCAGCTTCTGCACGCGCCAGTTGCCGATCTCGCCGACGAATAAGTCATTCGGATTGCGGCAATCGATTTCGTTGACCGTGCCGAATTCTTTCGGGAGCTTGCCGGCGCGGCCGAACTTGCCCAGCACCTTGCCATCGAGCTCCAGGCGGTAGATTTCTCCGTCGTCCATGGAGTTCACCATGTTTGAGTTGGAGCTGTAAAGATACTGGTGCGCGCCGGCCGATATGCACAGCGCCCACGGCGTTCCCACGTTGGCGATGGCAGTCTTGAACGTGCCGTCATTATCGAACACGTCGATGCGCTTGTTGCCCCGGTCGGCGACGTAAACGTTACCCTGCGCATCGACAGCGAGCGAACGAGGTGTGTCGAGCTGGCCCGGATCCGCGCCGCGCGATCCCCATGACTTGAGGAATTTGCCGTTCTTGTCGAACTTGGCGATCCGAGCGTTGCCATACCCATCGGAGACGAAAATGTTGCCGGAGGAATCCCAGGCCACGTCGGTCGGGCGATTGAAATTGTCGCCAGGCGTCCCCGCGCCGGGGGCGCCGCGACCACCGCCTCGCGCGGCGCCTGCCGGTGGAGCACCTACCTGCGCGGGACCTCGCCCTTCTCCTGGACCGCGTCCCGCTCCCGGCGCCGGTCCGCGCGCCGGCTCATTTACCGCCTCCGGCTTGCGGCCGAGTGTCATGAGAACTCGACCTTCGGGATCGAATTCGATAATCATGCTGGCGCCGCGGTCGATCACCCAAATATTGTCCTTGGGGTCGATGCGGACGCCCTCCGCGAAGTTGAACCCATAGACGCCGGCGCCGATTTCTCGCAAATATCTCCCGCTCGGGTCGAATTCGAACAGCCGCGAGCCTCCGTGGCTGAATGTTCGCGAGCCGCCATCGGTGAGGCTGGTTCCGGTGCGCGTGTAGACGAAAACATCGCCTTTTGAATTTGTAGCCACGCCGGCAACTTCGCCGAGATAGATATGCTCCGGCATCTTGAGGAAATTTGGCGCGGAGTCGAAGGCGATTTCGGGCTGCGCGAATAGAGGCGCGGCGAGGGCGGCAGCGAATAGAACGTGAGAGCATTTCATGGCTTCGCTCCTTTACTTCTTCGGGTGCAGCGTCAGCTTCTGCACTCGCCAGGCTGTGATTTCGGAAACAAAAACGTCGTTTTCGGAGCGGCAATCCATTTCGTGAACGGTGCTGAATTCGCCGAGCTGCTTGCCCGCATGTCCGAACTTGCCGATGATTGTTCCATCGAGCTCCATTTTGTAGATCTCCCCGGTTTGGGCGGCTTGCTCGGAATTGTTGCTATCGGGATTGGAATTGGAGCTGTAGAGATACTGGTGCGGGCCGTTGGTGATGCAGATGGCCCAAGGGTTGCCGACCTGATCGTACTGCGTCTTGAGTTTTAGATCGTTGTCGAAGACTTGGATGCGAGCGTTGCCGCGGTCTCCGACGTAGACGTTGCCCTTCGCGTCGGTGGCGATGGTGTGCGGCGTGTTGAGCTGGCCGGGACCATTGCCGCGTGTGCCTACAGAGGCGATGAATCGTCCGTTCTTATCGTATTTAGCAATGCGTGAATTGCCGTAGCCGTCGGAGACGAAGATGTCGCCGGCAGCGTCCCAAGCTACATCAGTAGGGCGATTGAACGTGTACGGCTCAGCCACTTGTTGGCCCACGGCATTGAGTACGAGCGTCGGCAGACCTTCCACCGCTTCAGGCCGATGGCCCAGAAGGAGCACGGGGCGGCCCTCGGGGTTGAACTTGATCACCATGTTGGTGCCTTCGTCCACCACCCAGACGTTGTCTTGCGGGTCGACGCGGACGGCGTGGGCGAACTCGAAGCCGTATAGACCTTCGCCGATTTCGCGGACAAAGGTTCCTTTTTGGTCGAACTCGAACAGGCGCGTCGCCTGGCTGCGCGTGTATACAAAAATATGGCCCTTGGAATTGGTCGCCACGCCGATGCCTTCGCCGAGATATAAATTGGCAGGCAGCTTCAGGAAGTTGGGCGCCGATTCGTACGGGATTTCGGGCACGTTCTGCGCCTTAGCCTTGGATTGGCCGAATGCCGGCGAGAGGCTCGCCAGAGCGGCTAGGATTGCTAGAGTCGGCTTCATGAACACCCCCGCGAATGATGATACACGAATATAGTTGATGTAGAGCATGCGATCCAACCCAGTCGTAACGGCTTCCCTGCCCGAAGTCCATTCGAGCGTGCATACGGCGCGCCCGACCATCGTGCGCCGCATGCTCGCCTTCGCGGGTCCGGCGTACCTGGTGAGCGTCGGCTACATGGATCCGGGCAATTGGGCAACCGATCTGGTGGGCGGCTCACAATTCGGCTACCGGCTGCTGTGGGTGGTGGTGCTGTCGAACCTGATGGCGATTCTGCTTCAAACACTAGCCGCGCGCCTGGGAATCGTGGCCGGCCGGGATCTGGCGCAGGCGTGCCGCGAGGCGTACCCGAAGCCGGTTTGCAACGCGCTATGGATCTTGTGCGAGATTGCCATCGCGGCGTGCGATCTGGCGGAGGTGCTGGGCGCGGCGATCGGCTTGAAGCTGCTGTTCGGCTTGCCGCTGGTGGCCGGCGTGCTGCTGACGGCCCTTGACACGATCCTGGTGCTGTGGCTTTCGCGTTTCGGGATTCGCGTGATCGAAGCCGCGATTCTCTCGATGATCGCGATCATGACCGGGTGCTTCGTTGTCGAACTTTTCTTCGCTCATCCCGGCGCGCGCGAGATTTTCCTGGGCTTGGCTCCGCGCCTGGATAACACGAGCTTGTACGTGGCGGTGACCATCGTTGGCGCGACGGTGATGCCGCATAATCTGTATCTGCATTCGGCATTGGTGCAGACCCGCCGGATCGGCACCAGCATCGCGGAGAAGCGCAACGCGTGCCGGTTCAACCTGGTCGATTCGGTGGTCGCGCTGAACGGAGCGCTGATCGTGAACGCGGCGATCCTGATTCTGGCCGCGGCCGTATTTTTCAAGCGCCACATCATTGTCGAGGAGATCGAGCAGGCGTACATGCTGCTGCCCGCGATGCTGGGCCGAAGCGTGGCGAGCAAGCTATTCGCGATCGCGCTCCTGGCCAGCGGGCAATCCTCGACTTTGACCGGGACATACGCGGGGCAGATCGTGATGGAGGGATTTCTCAACCTGCGCATGCGGCCGTGGATGCGGCGCTTGATTACGCGTACCGCGGCGGTGATTCCCGCGGCCGTTACCATCCAGATCGCGGGAGAACAATCCACGCTGTGGCTGTTGCTGCTGAGCCAGGCCATCATCAGCATGCAGCTTCCGTTCGCGGTGATTCCGCTGATCCGCTTCACCAACGACCGCCAGCGCATGGGCGAGTTTGCGAATCGCGATTGGGTGAAGGCGCTGGCGTGGGCGACTTCGGGCGTCATTCTGGGATTGAATCTGTGGCTGGTCGCGGACCAGATGAACTCATGGGTGAGGGCGCATCCGTGGATCGCATTGGCGGCGGCTCCGGCGCTGGCGGGGGTCCTGGTTCTGCTCGGCTGGATTACGTTCGCGAGAGCTGGCGTGAAGCCGCAGCGCGAACCGGATGCCGCCGCAGTCGCGGCGAATTTGCCTGCTCCAGTGTACAAGAAGATTTTGGTGCCGTTGGATCATAGCGCGAAGGACCGCGCGGCTATCGCGCATGCGGCTTATCTGGCTAGGCCGCACGGAGCCGTGCTCTACCTGCTGCATGTTGAGGAAGGCGCTACCAGCCGTTTGTTTGGATCGCTTGCATCGGACGCCGAAGTTCACGCGGGCGAGGAGTATTTCCGCGGTATTCTCGATTCGCTCGCGAAGCAAAGCGTTAAGGCCGAGTTGACGGTGGCGCACGGGCAGAGCCCCAAGGATGAGATTGTAAAGCTGGCTCGCGACATTCATCCGGACTTGATCGTGATGGGAGCGCATGGGCATCGCGGCGTTAAGGATCTGATCTTCGGAAACACGATCAACGGCGTGCGGCACGAGGTGAACGCGCCGGTGCTGGTGGTGGGGGAAGGACCGTGACGAACACCATGACGATAAAAGGAAGTCTATTTCTGGCGCTCGCGGCATTGCCGGCCGCATGCGTGCCGGCTCTGGCGCAGGATAATGTGCGCGGGGGCGTTGAGCCGGTCGTGCAGTCCATCGATCCCTCCAGGTTGACCTACGACATTCTGGTCGACGGGAACCTCGACCATGACGATCCGGCCAATCTGAAGTTCAAGACTCTACAGGCTGCCTACGCAGCGGCGCGCCCTGGGACAGAAGAAAAGCGAACCGTGATCGGCATCAAGCCCAACGTCTACTTTCTGCCAGCGAGTGAGCCGCGCACGCCCAGCCTCAGAATCACCAAGAACTACATCACGTTTCTGGGGCTCACCAATAATCGCCGTTCCGTGGTGCTGGCGGACAATCGCGGCCTTATGCAGGGCGCGGAAGACGATGGCTACATCCTGGATGTGGATGCGGTTGGTTTTACTCTCAAGAATCTGACGGTCATTAACTTCTGCAACACCGATTACGAGTACCCCGGCGATCCCAGCAAAAATCTCACCAAGCGATCGAACGTCATTACGCAGGCTGTGGCGCTCCAGGCATCCGGCGACAAACACGTGTATGAGAACGTCGCGCTGCTGAGCCGTTTGGACACGATGTTTCTGCGCACAACGCGATCCTACTTCAAGAATGTTTACATCGAAGGAACTGACGACTGGATGGGCGGCGGCCAGATCAGCGTCTGGGAGGATTCCACGCTCGTTTATCCCAACGGGAGCGGCGTCATGTCGGCCTCCAACGTGGTCTTTCGGAAGTGCCGCTTTGAGGCGACGCGCGGGATGCAGTTCTACAAGGCGGAATATGGAGCCGCGGCCCGGCCGAATGTGTTGATCGATAGCATTCTTCCGGTGGCGTCGAAGCAATCGCCGGTAGCGTGGGTGAGGGGCAAAGCCGCGCCCAGGCCGAGCGTGTATTCGCTGACCTACCACAACAAAGACTCAGCGGGGAATCCGGCGGTTATTTACGATTCGAATCTGGGCGATCCCGCCTTCGCCTATTCGAGAGAACTCTCCGATAACGAGGTTCGCGCCTACAATCCGTGGAATCTGTTGCGTCGAACGCCGAATGGAGTCGTAGACGATTGGGATCCGGCCGGCGTCCGGCAGAAGTACGAATCCGCCGGCGAAGGCGATCTGGTATATCGAATGGCCTTGACGGGCAGCGGCGCGACGATCCGTACCGGCGGCGGAGGCGTAACGATAGGCGCGACGGTGATTCCAGGCGGTGCGTCTGCGATCACCTGGTCGGCGCAATCCGGGCTCGTCTCGCTGAGTGCGACCGCGGGGCCGAGCGTGGTCGTCACCGCCCGCAACACAACCGGCAAGGCGGAGTGGGCGCCGATCAAGGCTTCCACCTCGAACGGATTTTATGCGACGGCTTATGTCTATGCCGAGCCTAAATACATCGATCCTCCGGCGTTCACTTCGGCTCCACGAATTGGCGCTCCGCGGAACGGTTCGGTTCGCGTTACATATACGCTGGCGCTGGGCGATCATGAGGACCAGTCGCTGGTTTCCTGGTCGACCTGTGATGACGCGGCGTGCGCGAAGACGCGTAAGGTCGCGGTCAGCCGCGGAAACCAGCCGTTGACTGAGCTTCCCTTGATGCCGGGCTTCGCCGGTAAATTCCTCAAAGTGACCGTGCAGGCGAAGGTCGAGATTAGCGAGCCGGGTCCTGAGGTTTCCGCGATCTCATCCGCGCCGGTCGCGCTTGCGGCGATTCCCTCGGCGAACGTCTCGCTGAACGCCAAGGATTTCGTTACCGATATCGACGCGTCCTATGCCAGCGGTTTGTGGACCGTCATCGGACCGTGGGCCGTGGCGAACGAACCGGAGTTCGTTAACGGCTATGGCGTGCGCTCGGGTGACGGGCCGGCTTCGCTGCTCTATCAAGAAGACCCCGCTCGCGGCGACATGCGGATCGACTTAGCGATGACACCGGACAAAACCGCGGGCCAGGGATTTTCGATTCCCGGATCTCCCTCCGAGACCGGCCCACGCAATCTGCATTCGGATGTCTACATTAAATACGACCCGCGCACCAACAACGGGTATGCGCTGCGCTACTGGCGAACCACGCAATCCGCCTCAAAGTGCATGTTTCAGCTCTACAAGATCGTGGACGGCATCGGCGCGCCGATCGACGATCATCAGGTGTTGAGCGGCGTTTTGCGGCCGAATACCACGATGACGCTCAAGATTACAGGCAACAAATTCGTGGTCGATGCGACGAATACCGAAAATATCGACCCGCTCCACCTTGAGGGGGCCATCATTCCGAACCGCTTCGGCGGCGCGGGCGTCTTTTGGCCCGGCGGAAGCGCCAACGTCTATAGCCGCTTCGATATCTCCTATCCCACGAACTGAGGTCGATCGCAGCTAGTTCTCGCCTTCGCCGTCGACGCTGGTCCCCCATGCGGCCGATGTTCCCCAGGCAGCCGATGTACCCCATGCCGCGGATGTCCCCCAAGCGGCTGAGCTGCCCCATGCCGCCGAAGTGCCCCATGCTGCGGAAGTGCCGCCGATGGATTGAATCACCTGCGGTCCCCAGACTGACTGGAGGCTCCAAGTACCATTGTTCCAGGTCGACCCGGCAGGATTGACCAAGAATGCCAGAGAGAGCAGCGAGTTCCAATAGACGCTCGGCGAAAGCGCGACACCGACCGTGCCATCTTGATCCGCCAATGCCGCGGTGATATTGAGGTAGCCCGCGCCGACTGTGAAGATGTCGTAGGTGTCGGTGTACGTCTGGCCCGTCGTCGGATCGGTGGCAGTGCTGAACAGCGGGAAATTCTTGGACGCGCTCTTCATCAGGCG
>JASHRP010000040.1 GCA_030037375.1 Bryobacteraceae bacterium
ACTTGAGCCTGCCGTTCACACAGATGACCTTTGTTGGGCTGTCCTCGCTCAGCCCGCCGACGCTCGAATTCACGCCGGCGCCGGGGTACGCGGCCCCGTCGAGCTTCAATTCGCGGACGGTGCCCGCCGGCGTTTCCAACGACGGCTTCTATGTCTACGTTTTTCGCAACGGCCAGGAATTGAGCACAACGGGACGCATGAGCGTGGCGGGCGGCCCGTTGAATGACAGCACCCTTCAACTCGCCGGTACGGAACCCTGGACCGGCGCAACGGAACTGGAGACAATCGAGCCGGGCGACACGCTGGCCCTCGAATGGCGGGCCGGCACAGGCACGATCTTTTCCATTGGTTCAACTGGTTTCACGCTCGAAAACATTTCCATCTATGCCTCCGGATTCATCGCGGTCAACATGCTGCTTGATTCGGCAGCGACCGTCGATCGAGTGCAGGTGATTCCCAGGCCTGGCACGAACCGGATGATCAGCTCGAACGCCGACGGCATCCACCTGTCCAAGGCGGGGGCGAATAACAAGGTCACAAACAACATTGTCGCGCGCACCTGCGATGACGCCATCGCCATGGACGGCCAATGGTACGCGATTGTCAGCGCGGACTCCAGCACGACGGCCGTAGAGGTGACGCAGAATGGCGCAGGTACGCTTGCCGTCGGCCAGGCCTTCGACTTCATCGACATTCTCAACGCGACAATCGCCGGAACAGCGACGATTCTTGACGAGACTCCCGGGCCTGGGACGGCGATCACACTGACTCTCGATCACGCTATCCCCGGGTTGCAGGCCAACTTCGGAGTCACTCCGCACGATCCCAGCTTGCGCGGATCGGGCACCGTCATCAGCGGGAACCTGACTCAAGAGATTGTCTTCGGGCGCGGCATCTATCCCGCTGGAGTGGCGAATGTCACGATTTCAGGCAACATCACCGAGAAAACCAATCGGAGCGGCATCGTCGTAGAACAGGACGAAGGACTGATCTACGACTACAAGACCGGACCCTCGTCGGGAATTACGATCGAATACAACCTTGTCGATAACGCGCTGGGCTACGGCGTCCCGAGCGCGGGAGTGCTGACGGACGGAGCCGCGATTAATATAGTTGCCTACGACGAGAACTTCGACTGGGTATCGACGCAGTCGCTCTCGAACATTCAGGTCACCAATAATCTCGTTACGAACACGATGCACACAGGAATCCGTCTGGAAAATGTGAACAATGGAGCGGTCACCGGAAACACGGTGCTGAACTACGGAACTCAGCCGGCAGGCGATATATGGTATCTGCCGGTGTGTCCGATTTGCGAATCCCTGGCGCAGATTGAATCGGACTTGGCGCAGGGTGTGCTGGTAGTCAACAGTACTTCCGTAACGAATATGAATAACATCGCCGTCCGATGAGTTGCATCCGCATGGTTGTCGGCGCATAGAAGCGAAGGCTGGTTTCCCGCCGCGCGCGGGTTTATCATCTTAGCGATGCGCCTGATCAGTATCGCCGTGTTTCTGGCCCTCCCGCTCGCAGCCCAGTGGCTCCATCTGCCGAGCAAGGGAATTCCTCGCACGCCCGATGGCAAGCCGAACCTCTCCGCGCCCGCGCCCAAAACAGCGGACGGCAAACCCGACTTCTCCGGCATGTGGGTGCCGCGCGACGAGCTGCCGTGCAACGTGAAAGAACGCGGCGTGCAATGCATCGAGCTGCCTTTGACTCCGCAACTGATCAATTTCGCGGCAGGGCTGAAGGGTGGCATTCCCTATCAGCCCTGGGCGGCTGAGCTGGTTAAGAAGCGCGCCAGCGACGTCGGCTACCTCGATCCGCACACCCACTGCATGCCTCCCAACTATCCGCGCGCGTGGGCGTTCCCTGAGACCCAGAAGATCTTCCAAACTCCAAGCCAACTCGTCATCCTGCACGAATACAACGCCAGCTACCGCCAAATTTTCTTTGACGGCCGCAAGCTTCCCGATGACATGCTGCCGACGTGGAACGGATACTCGGTCGCCCATTGGGACGGCGACACGCTGGTCGTCGATTCCGCGGGGTTTCGCGACGATTCCTGGCTGGACACTTCGGGGAATTTCTTCTCGAGCGCGGCTCGCATGACGGAGCGCATTCGCCGCCCCAGCTTCGGCAGCCTGGATGTCGATATTACAATCGACGATCCCAAAGTGTTCACCAAGCCTTGGACCGTGGCCATGCACCTGAAACCGCTGCTCGACACCGAGATGATCGATTTCATCTGCATGGAGAACAACAAGGACCTCGAACACCTTCAGCGGGCGCAAGAGACGCACAAATGATCGAAGCATGGATCCCCGGGGCGGCGCGAAGATATGCGCCCGCCCTTCTACTGGCCGCCGCGGCGTTCGGACAGTTTCCTTCTCCAACCCTCACCGAGACCAGCACGAAGGTCTCCGAGCATATCTTCATGACTTCGGGCTTCCCGAACGTCGTGTACGTCATCGGGGACGCCGCCACTCTCGTCGTCGATACCGGGTTGGGCAACGCCAACGGCGCGACGGCCGCGCGAGTGGCCAAGCGCCTTTCGAAAGGCCAGAAGCTGTTCCTGACCACGACGCATTATCATCCCGAACATGCCTCCGGCGTCAACTCATTTCCCCCCGAAACAATTCTGATCCGCCCCGCGATTCAACAACAAGAGCTCGATCGGGAAGG
>JASHRP010000420.1 GCA_030037375.1 Bryobacteraceae bacterium
GGTGCGGAAATGGGTGGACGGCGACTACGCAATACAGCTCAAGGGAGAAGCTCGGAAGGTGACCGTCCGGGCCTCGATCGGAGTCGCCTCATGGAAGCCGGGCGATTCAGCCGCGGATCTGCTCTCGCGCGCGGATGCGGCGATGTATGAAGAAAAGGCTCGAAATAGGAAGCCAGGGAAGGGACCGGCAAAACCGGCCAAGTGAGATGACGCCCGTAGGCCAAGAGTTAGAAGTATTGGTTGCCAGGCAGGCGATCTTCGATCGCAAACGGCAACTCTACGCTTATGAGTTGCTGTATCGGTCCGACGCGAAGCGCAACGAATTCGACGGAACGGACGCGACGGCCGCAACGCAACACGTCATTTCGAACACTCTGCTCTCCATCGGCTTGGAGAATATCCTATGCGGAAAGAAGGCATTCCTCAATTTCGATCACCGTCTGCTGAGCAACGGCATGCACCTGAGCCTTCCCCGGCAGACGATCGTGGTAGAGATCCTGGAGACGGTCAACCCCACTCCCGACTTAATCGCTCTGTGCGAGAGCATCCACAACGAGGGTTACTCTATCGCGCTCGACGATTTTGTTTCACAACCGGAGTTTGAACCGCTGACGCGCATTGCGGACGTAATCAAAGTGGATTTGCGATCCACGTCGAAAGAAGAGCAGGAGCGCCTGCTGCGAGTCTACAAGCCGCAGGGCATCATGATGCTCGCGGAAAAGGTCGAGACGCACGAGGAATTCGAATGGGCGCGAAAGGCCGGCTACGACCTGTTTCAGGGCTACTTCTTCGCCCGGCCGGTGATCGTGAGCGGGCGCCAGATTCCCGCCGTGCAAGCCATTTGCCTCCGGCTGCTGCGGGAAACACAGAAGAAGGATCTCGATTTCCAGCGTCTCGAAGTTCTGATTCGCGGGGATGTATCGCTCGCGTTCAAGTTGCTGCGCTACGTGAACTCCGCGCTTTTCGCAAGGCGGCAAAAAACCAGTTCGATTGGGCCGGCGCTGGTCATGCTCGGCGAAGAAGGGATTCGCCGCTGGGTTGCGCTGGCGACGCTGCCGATGCTGGCCACGGGGAAGGCGAGCGAACTGGTGACGCTGTCAATCGTGCGGGCTCGTTTCTGTGAGCGCCTTGCGCAGCTCGGCACGCACGCGCGCCACAGCGACGCGTTCATCATGGGTATGTTCTCCCTGCTGGATGCGTTGATCGATTGTCCTTTGGATGAAGCGCTGCACTCGATCGATTTAGACCCGTCCATTCGAGAGGCTCTGCTGGGAACCGCTCCGGAGCAGAACATCCTGGCCAAGATCTTCAAATTGACTCGCAGGTATGAGGCGGGAGATTGGGACGAGATTGAGCAGCTAGCTGCCGATTGCGGCGTTCCCGCCAGCGCCGTAGGAGCGGCGTATGTCGAGTCCACCTTATGGGCGGACCGGTTGTTGAGCCGCGGCGATATCTAAGCCTCAATGGATGGTCAGGGTTCCATCAGCGTCAGCTAAACCGAACGTTTGCTGGTTCTGATCCGTGACCTCGATCTTTTGGATGCGCAGCATCGTTGTTCTTGATTTCGCACTCGGTCGCGCCTTGAAGTGGAAGACTGCGATAGGACCGCTCACAATCGGCTTCCGCCCACCGGAGAGCGTGCAGGCATATAAGTAACTCCTCCGTGTCGAGCAGCGAATCGACCTGCCGGGATCGTCCGATACGGCATCGATCCCTGGCGCGGTGCCGACTAACTCCAGTAGCTCGGCCGGCACCACCATTTCCCATTTGAGGCGAGCCAATTCCGTCCCCGGCGGCGATTCCAACAGAACCTCGAGGTCCTCCCTGTCTTCCGAAGAACCCGGCATCGAAGATAGCCGGATGTTCGTTCCAGGCATGGCGGCCAAGCTCCGACCCGCGTCATCCTGGTACGCCCACGTCTCCGGATTGGGAGGCGGCTTGAACTCATCGGTGCTGAAAACCCGCAACTGTTCGCCCGGTCCAGCCACTTCGAGGACCAGAGCGACTTCCTCCCGCGGCCCTTGAAAATAAGAGACTCGGATGCGGTGAATTCCGCCGGCGAGAAAAAAACTGGCGGTCTCGGTTTGCGGCGGATGCACGCCGTCGTTGTTCACCATTAACTGGTCGTCGATGTAGAGCCGCGAGCCATCATCCGAGGTGAGATCGAAACGATATATTCCGGGTTGCTCAATCCAAAATCGGCCGGTATAGTCGATGGCAAACCATTCGAACCGGTCGGTGACGCCGGGAAACCCCGCAAGGAAGCTCCGTGGAGTGACATCCAGCTTGGACGTGTAAATCACGCCAACTGGCTGCAGCCTTTGAAAATCCGGAAGAAATTTCGAGTTCGGTCGAATGTTATAGATAACGCCGATCAAGCCTCCGGGCACCACCACGGTGGTTCCGAAGGTTGGAATCGGATCCTGCTGGGCGCACGCAAAGGAACACGTCAAAATCCAACCCGCGATCAGGCGGCTGGGCGCTCGCACGTTCCCGAATGTATCACACGCGCGCAGGGTTCAACGCTTCGGATAGATTACGAAACCTTCGCTCTCGATGTGAATATGCTCTATCGCGATCGCGTTGCTGTTGCCGCTGAGGTTCGGAAGCGCTTTATAACTGGAAACCCAGCACCGGGACAACTGATAGGTCGTAGTCAGCCGGCCCGCGCTATCGTATAGCTCAAGATAAATGTCTTTGCGAAGATTCGCCATGGAAGCTTCGCCGCGGGATGAGCTACTCCACTTCGACAATTGGTTCGCCCAGTTATTGAATGCCGAGTCGAGAGTAACGCCTCGCTCCAGCGAGACACTTGGATATTTTGTCCGTCCCACATGGATTGTCGATGGGCCGGCAGCCCCACCTGCCCGGTACTCCGCGATCGAGGCCGGATCCACTCCCCGGATTTGGTCGCTGCCCGCGACGTACCTCCCGTCCCAGCGCAGACGAAACTTGAAATTCTTGTAAGGATCCAAGCGCTGCGTGTTGACCTGAAACTGCATCGCGACACCTCCGAAGCGCGCAAGATTCCGATTTGTGCCTATTTGAGGCGCGCTATCTTAACTCCAATCTTCGTGTTGCCCCAGGCGATCCAGGTTTCCGTACCGGTCCGCAACAGTTTCGGATACCCAAGATTGTCTCGCGACCCCTCGCCCACGGTGACCACCGGACCCGCGGCTCCCGTCGGCGAAATAACACGCGCGAACACGTGGGCCGATTTCTCGCCTTCTTCGAGCCAAGAGACAATCGCACTCCCATCCTGGTTTAGCACGGCCGCCGCGTAGCCCACTGCGTCCTTCGAGGTGCTCACCAGCGTCGGATTGCCGAAGGTCGCGCCTGAATCCGAAGACATCATCACCTGCACGCGAGGATTGTCGTCCGCTTCGGTGTACCAGGCGACGGCCACGCGGTTGTCCCGCGCGGCCGCGGCCGCCGCATTCACGGGACAGGCGTTGATCTTCCAATTGTCCGCGTGCAGAATTTTCGACGGCAGCCACTTCCCGTTCTCGAATCGCAGGACCGCGATGTCGCGAATGTCCTGCGGGGTGTGGTCGCGATACGCCACCAGCAGGCCCTTCGCGGTCTTCACGACCGAAGTGGGGCAGCAGGAGCAGACGTCGGAGTCGAGGTCTTCTTCGCGGATCTCTTTGCCATCCGCGCTGACAATCGTCCGCATGAGCGAAACCGGACCGTCCTCGCCCTTCAGTGCTTGCAGCCAGAAGAGAGATGCCTCGCGCGGTCCGCTGGCGGCCATGGACGCCAGTCCGTGCTGCTCCGGACTGTGATCGTGGTGGGCGATCGCCGGCTCGGTCCAATGCACGCCGTCCTTTGAACTGGACACGTAGATGTCTTCGGCGTCGCTCGATTCCTTGCCCTTTTCCACCCAGTGCGCGAGCAGCGTCCCGTCGCCAAGGCTGACCAGTTCCGGCATCTCCGCTGGATGGCGCCAGAGCTTGCGTCCAGACGCGATCGTGCGGGCCTCGGACCAGCCAGTGGCGCGCCGCACGGCGTAGCGCAGCGTGTAAGCGCCATTTCCCGCCGGTTCCACCCAACTCAGCAATGCCCTGCCGTCGGCCGCGAGGGCCCAGTTCGGCTGAAGACTCCCTGGCGCGGCCGGATTGTCGGCGGCTTCCACGGTCAACTTCTGTGCAAAAACGGCGCTCGTCGCGAGCAGCACTAAGCAAGCGATGTGTTTCACGTCCCAAAGCTTACCACGGCTGTGGGCTGTCTCCCGCCGGTGCAGCGGAAGGGTTGGAGGGGGTGGTATTCCTAGCCCACGAGTACCATTGGCTGCTGAGCTGCCGTTAACTAAGCTGTGCTCCGGTAATGCTAATGCGCAACGCGGCTCACCCCAGTCCGAAGAACCCGGCGAGGGTCAATCCTTATAACCGCGACCTGCACTTTTGGCTTCGCCTTCGCGACCGGCTCTTGTTCCGGTTCTCTATCCGGTACCGTCGCGAGTTGGCACTGAAGCGGCTAAGCTGCCCTTAGACGCGGCACGCTCATTAATCCACCGCCGTCCTTTCAAGGCCAGAAATTCTGACGGCCTCATGGGAACGGCAGCGCCGAGCCCGATCTGCCGGTGGACCGCTTCTTTATATCTTTTTAAGATCCGGGGCTTGGAGAACCCGCAGGCGAAGATGTCTAGAAGAATGTCCATCTCCCAGCTTCGAAACTTACTTCTTTGCAAGGTTCCCGCGAGCACGTCGGCAATCAACTGATCGAACTGGGTTAGGACTGGGTTGGGGGCCACAATGCTTGGGGTCGCATTTGTGGTTTTTGATACACGAGCAGGGTTTTGGTTTTTGGGTAGTTTCAAAGCCAGCTCCTCCGATCTGGTTCTGAAACATCCACTGTAACATCAGCGAAACAATGTCCGCCGGGCTAGCAAAAAACCGCTGGAACTCTTGAGGTTAGCGGCTAGCGGGGATCCCGGCTTTTAAGCCCGGCGGCGAACGCTCGCGGTTCTTTCCAGATATGAGATGAGTGCAGCTCTGGCCTTACAATAGGTCTGTTGGGCCACCTTCCCTTTCTGGGAAAGGAGCATCAGGTTCGCTCGATCGATTTCAGAGATGGACTCCGGCGTCAGAGTCGTAAGCCTGCCGCTTTCATAGCTGGCGAGATCCATATATCTTTCTAGAGCAATTCTAAAGGACTGACGCAAACGCAACAGTTCTTTGTCGGTTGTGCGGGCGCTGCTCATGACGATTCTCCAGGGAGCTTCGGGGCCGTTCTGGCGTACGAACGATCGTTCCATACCGGGCTAACATTCCATAAGGCGCAGTCTGATGAATTTTCGGATCACGAAAACGTGGCCAACCGCTTTTCGAGACGGAGCCTCACCTCCGGCCACTCGCGATCGAGAATCGAGAAGTAGGCCGTGTCTCGAAGGTAGCCCGTCCATGTGAGGCGGTCTTGCCTTAGAACACCCTCTCTAACCGCGCCCAACTTGGCGACCGCGGCTTGACTGCGCCGGTTGCGAGTATCGACTCGGAATTGGACGCGGACAGCGCCATTTGAAAATGCATGATCCAGCATCAGCAGCTTCGTCTCGGGGTTGAACCGGCCGCCGCGCACTTCGGGACGTAAGAACGAAGTGCCGATTTCCACCCCGTGTTGGCTCGCTAGAGATAAGTAGTAGGTAGACATGCCGATGGTTTGCATATCGGATAGGCGGCGGATCGCATAACTCATGCGCTCGCTCTGGGGCGCACCGCAAGCCGTGCTCCAGAAATCTTCGAATCGCGCTCCGGTCGGGTTGATCGCCATGATCGCCCACGTCTCGGGGTCGCAATCGATGGCAGCGCGGACCTGGTCCTTAAGCTCGGGCGCGAACGGCTCCAGTCGCACGAAACGCCCCTGCAAAAAGTGGAAGGGCAGCTCCATTGGTCTCCAGTGGCCTGTCTCTAGCGCTGGACGGCGTAATCCGGCTTGGGCGCTTCGACGCCCGCCAGTTTCGCGCTCACCAGCATGTCCTTGAGGAACGTGCCGGAGCGAGCTTCGTTCAGAAAGTCGTTGACGATTTTCAGTTTCACGGAGTCGCCCTTGGAGACGACTATGTTCTGCTCGAGAACCGTGAAGTTGTCTTGCGCTACGCGCAGGGCTGGGTAGCGCTCTGCCGCTTCCACCAGGCGGGAGCGGTTGCCGGCATAGGCGTCCACTTCGCCGTTCGCAAACATCTTGATCATTTCTTCATAGGACGGGGCGGCTTTCCAGAGGATCACCTTGGCGTTTTTCAGGTGCTGCTGAAGATAGATTGTGGGAGCATTGCCGTCAACGGCTCCAATTTTCACGCCGGGGCGGTCGGCGTCGGCTGCCGTTTTTATCTGGGAAGAGGACGAGACCAGATAAGTGCTCCCCATCAGCAGATATGGGCCGGAGTAATCCACCTGGCGGGAGCGCTCGGCTTCGTACGCGAGAAGGCCTATGTCGAAGGTGTGATTGTTCAGACGCTCGATCAGGTCTTTCGCGCCGTTCGACGGAGTAATGGTGTAAGGCACCCCGGCGCGCCGCGCGAGTTCCTTAACGATGTCGGCGACCGGTCCCGAGATCTCGCCGGTCTTCGGGTCCACCGTGCCCTGGACCGGATTTCCGTTGAGAAACGCTGCTCGGAGGGTGCCCGTGGGCGCGAGATCGGCGGCGACGGCGGACAGACACGCTAGCGCAATGTACAAGAGGCAACACGATAAGCGCATGCGCCGATTATATTCCGAACTCTTATTCCCACTGAGGCACGCGTCAGGCCCATTTCGATGGTGAACCCTCTTTGCTAGACTTAAGCCAAGTTTCGCAGTCACGCTGCGCAAGGAGGCTTTCATGGCCACAATTTCGGTTAACGGAATGAAGCGAGACGTACAGGCGTCCACTGACACGCCGCTTCTTTACGTACTCAGAAACGAGCTCGAATTGTCCGGACCCCAGTTCGGTTGCGGGCTCGCGCAGTGCGGGGCATGCTCCGTGCTGCTCGACGGCAAGGAGATCCGATCATGCACCACGACGCTCGCGGCGGTTGGCAATAAAGAGGTCACAACCCTCGAAGGGTTGTCCGCGCGCTGGGCACAGCAAAAGGGACTTCCCGCAGCCGATCTTCATCCGGTGCAGCAAGCCTGGATCGAGGAGCAGGTACCCTTGTGCGGCTTCTGCCAGAACGGAATGATGATCAAAGCGACCGAGCTTCTGGAGCAGAACGCCTCACCGAGCGTCGCCGAGATCAAGGATGCTTTCACGAAATCGGGTCCTTCGGCGCATCTCTGCCGATGCGGCAGCTACACCGCGATTATCGCGGCGGTGCAGTTCGCGGCCATGCAGACGGGGAAGGGAGGCGCGCGATGAACGCCCGGAATCAAACCAGCGTTTACGGAGCGGCCCTCACGCGCCGCGGCTTTGTCAGAACCGGCGGAGCTTTGATGGTCGGCTTCGGAGTGGCGGGCTCCGGCGTCTTCGAAAAATCCGCCAAGGCCGCGACAA
>JASHRP010000421.1 GCA_030037375.1 Bryobacteraceae bacterium
TTGCCGAGAGCGATGCCATCGCGACAGCGATGACGATGGGCGTTTTTCGCCGTTGGATTCTGCTGCCGAGCGAGCACCGCTTGTGGGACGCGGAGCTTCTGCGCGGCGTTCTGCTGCATGAACAGGAGCACGTCCGCCGCCGCGATTGTCTCACGCAGTGGCTCCCGAACCTGATTTGCGCCGTGCATTGGTTCAATCCGTTGGTATGGTTTGCGCGCTCCGAACTGCTGTGCGAGGCAGAGCGCGCCTGCGACGACGCCGTGGTTCGTGCCGGCATCAGTGGAGGCGCGTTCGCTCGGGATTTGGTTGGTATCGTTCAATCTCTTCAGGGAAAAGGAAATTCGCTTATGTCTACCGCGGTGACTACGAAACTGGAACGGCGGATTGCCAGGCTGGTGGATTCAGCGGCCGATCGCCGAAGCTTGAGTGCCGTGCGCGCCGCCTTGGTCGCCGGCGCCGCGCTGCTCTTGCTGGGATCGATTGCGGGCGTGAAGGCCGAGCGAACCTTCAACGCGCCGCAGTTGGCCACGCCGATTCCAATTCCGCAAAATCCAATTCGGCAAAATGCAATCGCGCAAAATCCGCTCCCAAGGACAAGCGCGAGGCCGCAGGAGCCGGTGCAAATCGCGCAGGACTCGCGTCGCGTTCCGAATAGGATCGCTCTACAGGTCGCGCAAGCTTCGCCCTCGGGCTCAGTATCCGGCGTCGTCACCGATCCCACTGGAGCCGTTATCGTCGGCGCGACCGTCCGGATCGCAACGCTGTCCGAACCGAGCTATGGCCTCGATGGTGGCAGGGGAGCCTCCGTTCAGGCCTATTCAACCCTCACGGACGCTACCGGCAAGTGGAGCTTTTCGAGCCTTCCCGCCGGAACTTACGGCGTTGAAGTCACGGCGCCAGGATTCTCGGGTTTCAAACGCTCCGTTGCTGTTAGCGCTGGAGGTAACAGCCAAGTCAATTCCCCGCTCGCGATGGGGCGGATTTCCGAATCCATGACGATTACAGCCGCGAAGCCGGCCGGCATGGCCGTTTCGGCGCCGGCTCCACAGACTCAAACTGGCCCAATCCGCGTTGGAGGCATGGTTGAAGCCGCCAAACTGATCAAAAAAGTGAACCCGGTGTTTCCAGCAACGGCGCAGGCGCAAGGGGTTGAGGGTTCGGTCACGATTGAAGCGATTATCGACAAAGCGGGTTTCATCTCCCGGGCGCAAGCCGTAGGCGGACCGCGCGCCGACATGGCCCAGGCCGCGCTCGATGCAGTCCAGCAATGGCAGTACAGTCCGGCTCTGTTAAATGGCGAGCCGGTCGATGTCCTGACGGAGATCACGGTAAGCTTCACGCTCCAGTAATGCGATACTTCGTAATGCGATAATGGTCTCGTGGCAGACCCAACTTTTCATCTCAGCCAGCCGCCGGAGTTATTTGCCCGCGTCGATCAGGAGCCTGAGGAGGACGCGCTCGGCGAAGTTCTTCTGACCACCACGGTCGACAAGCTGATCAATTGGGGCCGCAAGAACTCGATTTGGCCAATGAGCTTCGGCCTTGCCTGCTGCGCGATCGAGATGATGTCGATGATCGCCTCCCGCTTCGATATCTCGCGGTTCGGCGCCGAGGTGATGCGCGGCTCGCCGAGGCAAAGCGATCTGATGATCATCGCCGGCCGCGTTTCGAACAAGATGGCCCCCGTGATTCGCCGCTTGTATGAGCAGATGCCAGAGCCGAAGTGGGTGATCTCGATGGGCGCCTGCGCGACCTCCACCGGCGTTTTTTCGAACTACGCTCTGGTTCCCGTGAACCAAGTGATTCCGGTCGACGTCTACGTTCCTGGTTGCCCGCCGCGGCCGGAGCAGTTAATCTATGCAATCACTCTCCTGCAAAAGAAGATCGAGCAGGACAAGCACACCACCGCGAAGGTCCTGAATCTGGCCTAAGCTGCCGGTCCCCGCGCTCTCGGGTCTCCACGGTTCAGCTCCTCGTGGCGTCTTCTCTTTCAAGGAGTCAGCCACACGATGGCCCGCGAACGCGCAACCGCGAGTGTCAGAATTCCGGTGATTTTGGGTCTCCTCGTGTTGCCGGGAGCGTTCGCCCAAAGCACCCAAAGCCGGCCAGCCTTCGACGCGGCATCGGTCAGGGAGGTCAAGAATCCCGCAGGCAGCGCTTCTATCGGTCCCCTGCCGGGCGGTGAAAGGTTTCAGGCAAAGGTCTTCCCGCTGCATTGGCTGATTTCGGCCGCCTACAACGTGTCCATTCGCCAGATCTCCGGCCTGCCCAGCGACCTTGCCAGGAAAGAGTACGACATCGAGGCGAAAACCGCCCAGCCCGCGTCCAGAAGCCAAATGCTCGCAATGCTTCAGACTCTGTTAGAAGATCGATTCAAGCTCCGGTTCCATCGCCAGACCAAGGAACTAACGGTATACGTGCTTCAGGTGGACAAGGCAGGGCCGAAATTCAAAGAGAATTCGGATGGCGCGGATCTCCTGGCAGGGAGAATTTCCGCAAGCAAGACCGCATACCGAAACTTCACCATGCCACTCTTCGCAAGCATCCTTGCCGGGGCCGTTCAGGATATCGTAATCGATGAGACGGGTTTGAGTTCGAGCTACGATTTCACGCTTGAGTACATGCCGGAAAAGGTTGGGCAAGGCGTGAAGGAGGGGCGCGAGCCTCCGCCGGATCCTGGCGCGCCCTCTATCTTCACGGCCTTGCGGGAGCAGCTTGGGCTAAAGCTGGAGTCGCGTAAGACGGCAGTGGACTTTCTGATCATCGATCATGTCGAAGAACCGGCCGAGGACTGAAATGGGGCGGCTGGTCCGATCCATGGTAACTGAGAGACTCGCCAACCTCACGCGGCTAGCCCCAATTGAATAGTCCTCTTTCATAGACCCGCCGCCCTCGCCGATAAGCAACGCAGGGCGTCATGAATATCGGGTCCATCCAGCAAATTGGGCCGCTCCCTCAGACGGATGCCAGCACGACTCCGGCGTTGACCGCGGAGCAACGCACGTTAATTCAGGCCGTCAAGGCCGTCAACGCTGCCCAAGCGTTCGGCGAGGACAACGAAGTGACCTATTCTGTGGATCGAGCTGCGCACGTAGTGGTGGTAAAGGTGGTTAACAAGAGCACCGGCAACGTGATCGACCAAATCCCGGCTGAATATGTTCTGCGCATGGCCGAAAAGATCAATGGAGGGTAGCGGACTACTGAATGGCAAATATCCACAGTCGGTATTTTGAGGAGGAGGTGCTCGGAGCGGATCCAGTGCGACTGGTCGAGCTTCTCTATCGCGGTGCGATCGACGCGGCGCGGACCGCGCGGAAGCATTTGGCCGACGGCCGGGTTCGGGAACGGGCGCGCGAGATCAATCGCGCGTGGGGAATCTTGCAGGAACTGACCCGATCGCTCGATCACGCCCAAGGAGGAGAAATCAGCCGGAGGCTTGCTAGTTTGTACGCTTATATGCAAACTCGGCTGTTAGAGGCGAACGCCAAACAATCTGGCGCGCCGCTTGAGGAAGTCGAAGCGCTTTTGGGCACGCTGGCGGAAGCTTGGCAGGCCGCGAGGCAGTCCGTTGCTCCGCCCGCTTCCATTCACGGTAGCGACCCGGTGTTCGAAGCCGCGGCTAACGCAGTAGGTTGACGCTCGGCGGGCGCGGCTCTGCGCCAGACGCGGCCTTGCTCCGATACGATAAGAGCAGCGCATGGACGACGCAGCTCCGGTTATTGAGGTCCACAACCTGCGCAAGGTGTACGGCACGAAGGCGGCCGTCGATGGTTTGACCCTTTCGATTCCCGCCGGATGCTTTTTCGGATTCCTGGGGCCAAACGGCGCGGGCAAGACTACGACCATCAAGATGTTGATGGGGCTCGCGCCGCCCACCGAAGGCGCCATCGCACTGTTCGGCCTGCCGATGCCGGAGAAGGCGCTGGACATCAAACAGCAGATCGGGCTGGTTCCGGATGAGTCGCTATTGTTCGATCACCTTACCGGCGGCGAGTTCATTGAGTTCGCGGGCCGGATTTATCAACTGGATCGCGCCGTGGCGCGGCAACGCACGCGGGAGCTGCTGGAACTGTTCGAGCTCGACACCGCGGGGAACAAGCTGATTTCCGAATATTCGAAGGGCATGCGCAAGCGCGTCGCCATGGCCGCGGCGCTGATTCACCGTCCGAGGCTGTTTCTGATGGATGAACCGTTCGAAGGCGTGGACGCGGTGGGTGCGCGATTGATGAAAGACATCTTGCTTGACCAGGTGCGGCACGGCGCGACCATATTTCTCACCTCTCACGTGCTCGACGTCGTGGAGCGGCTGTGCGATCGCGTGGCTATCATTCGCGATGGCAAGCTGGTGATCGACGGCTCCATGGCCGAGCTGCGCGGGGAGGCGGCGACACTTGAAGAAGCGTTTGTCAAGGCTGTTGGCGCGGGACGAGCCTTCGGGTCATTGAACTGGCTATGAGCGAATTCGCTATAACCGCCTTCCGCCCATGAACCACGCGCGCGCGATTTTGTGGGCCCAGTGGCGCACTCTGCGTAACTTTAATCGCAGCAGTATCGCTTGGGCGACCATAATCGCCAGCGTGTGGTACGGAGCCTGGCTGATTGCCGCGACGGTGGTGGCGCGCATTCTGGCCGATCCCGGCAACCTGGAATTGATTCGCGTCGCGCTGCCCGGCGGCTTGCTCCTGGTGTTCCTGTATTGGCAGGTTGTTCCGTTGCTCTTGGCCGCGACCGGAGCCTCGCTCGACATGCGGAAGCTGAAGGCATACCCGATTCCGCTGCGTCAGTTGTTCGCGATCGAGGTCCTGCTGCGCGTGACAGCGTCCATTGAGATGTGTATGATCCTGCTGGGCGCGATCACGGGCGTGTTACTGAATCCTCGCCTGCCCTCGGCGGGAGCGTTGGCTTTGATCCTTTACATGATCTTCAACCTGCTGCTTGGAGTCGGGTTGCGGGATTTGGCGGTGCGGCTGTTTGCACATAAGCGTGTGCGCGAATTCGGATTTCTCGCGCTGGTGCTGGGCGCGGGCGCGTTGCAGTTTTTGATCTCGCGCAACGTGCTTGGCGGCGGATTCCGCGTGCTGGCGCAGCACGATGTTCTAAAAGTCTGGCCCTGGACAGCGGCCGCGAATCTCGCGCAGGGGAAAGATGCCGCGGCTTCCGTGACGTATTTGCTGGCTTGGTGCATCATTGCGTCCGCGTTTGGATTGCGCCAATTCTCGCGCACTCTTTCATTCGACGCAGCGGAAACCGGCCCGAGCCGGGCGCCGGTCCAAACCGGAATCCATCCGATCGAACGCTTCTTCCGCTTGCCCTCTGCATTGCTCGGCGACCCGCTTGGCGCATTGGTCGAAAAAGAACTGCGGTCGCTGGCTCGGTCCCCACGCTTCCGATTGGTGTTTCTGATGGGCTTCACATTCGGGTTGGTGATCTGGCTCCCGGTAGCATTGGGGCGCGGGGGCGGGATGCCGTCCTTCCTGGGGCGAAATTATCTCACCGTGGTAAGCGTGTATTCGCTTCTGTTGTTGAGCGAAGTCTGCTTCTGGAATTCGTTCGGCTTCGATCGTTCCGCCGCCCAGCTCTACTATCTCGCGCCCATCGACTTTTCGAAGGTGCTGATTGGCAAGAACCTCGGCGCGGTGCTGTTCATTGTCCTGGAGATTTTAGCAGTGACAACGGTGTGCGCCGTACTTGGCATGCCGCTCGATTCACTGAAGCTGCTTGAAGCGTTCGGTGTCGCGGGCGTCGTAAGCATTTTTCTTCTCGGCGCCGGAAATCTAATCTCGGTAAGACACGCGCGAGGCGTGAATCCCGATTCTTCTTTCCGAACGGGAGGAGCGGGGCGGTTGCAAGCGATTCTCTTGGTGGTTTACCCGCTGGCGTTCATTCCCGCCGCGTTAGCATACCTGGCACGATATGCGCTCGATAGCGAGCTCGCGTTTTTCGGAGTGCTGGCATTTGACGCCGCGGTCGGGGCGATCGTTTATAAGATTTCGCTGGAATCGGCTGTGGAATCCGCGGGGCGGATGAAAGAGAAAATCCTTGCGTCTTTAGCGGCCGGCGACGGACCCATTTCTGGATAGCCGCACAACGGGCCTGTCGCGGCTAAGCGGTTGTCGCTTTTCGGACCAACGCGCCCCCGCTCCGGCCCTGTGTGCCGCTGGCTAACGGCTTCACGGTATTTTTCGTTTCGTGCGCCAGCAGCGCCTCTTTTGTGGATAACCCTCCGCCGAATCCGCCGAGCTTGCCGCCCGCGGCGATCACGCGGTGACACGGGATCACAATAGGAATGCGGTTCGCTCCGTTCGCCGAACCGACGGCTCGCGATGCGTTCGGGTTGCCCACCCGCCGGGCGAGCTCGCCGTAGGAGATGGTCTCGCCGTAAGGGATCTCCTGCAATTTGTGCCATACGGCGCGTTGGAATGGGGTACCGTCGAGCGTCAGCGGCAAATTGAACTCGGTCCGCTGTCCCGCGAAATATTCGCGAAGCTGGGCGGCGGCCTCGGCCACGGCGCCGGTGCGGGATTCGATCCATCCGGGTTCCGGTCTCTCCGGCTTGCCTTTCTTCGCAAAACGGATGTGACGGACAGCGTCATGGTCTCCGGCGATCAGCAGAGGCCCGATGGGGCTGTTGAAGTAGCAATAATTCATAGTTCCAGTTTTCCGCGATACACCATGTCCTTCAGCGCGAATTGGGCTTTGAACTCCAACGGTCCCAACTTGGTGCTGAAGGTGATTTCCTTGTTCGAAAGCTTGATCGGGTCCAGGCGCGAGAAGTAATACATCTCGCCCCCGCTGATGGGCTCGATATGGTCGAGATAAATCGGCGGGTCGCCCTTCCGTTCGAGCTTGGTGTAGGAGCGCAACGCATCCAGCCGTTCCTCAGCCGCGCTAGGCGCCTCATCGGGACGCGGCCGAGCCTCATCCGGGAAGTCCCCCGTGAGCGCGAGCATGTAAAAGTTCGACGCCCCGTCCGGAGTACGCTTTTGCGCCTGGCACAGCGGCTTTGAGGATTCCCAGCGGACGAGAGCGTGAAACACATTGGGGTTTTTCTCGGCATGCGCGCCTTCGTACTGCACACGGTCCCCGGGCTGCACGAATCCGCCGTACGCGAAGCCTCCCGACGCGCCGCCGGGTCCGCCGTTGAAGCGGATGGCCGCGGGCTGCGACCAGGGCGAGCTTTTCATAAGCTGGTCGATCTGTTCCTTGGTCCAATCTTCTGGAAATTTGTCATCCCAGAAAGGCTTTGCCGCGGCCCCCAGGACGCGAATCGCGCTTGCAAGTCCGGTCGCGGCCAGAATCAGATTGCGCCGGGAAAGATTGTTCGCAGAAAGACTACCCACGCCTCCATGTTACGCCCGATTCGGGTAAGATGGAGGGTCCGTTCACGGCTAACTATGGCTCTGATTTTTCTACTGATGGTGCTTCTGTTTGTGATCCTGGCGATCGCGGCCTTCGTGTTTCCTCCGAGTAAATGGGTGAAGCTCCAGGGAGACAAGAAAGACCGACGGGGCGTGGGACCCAAACAATGACTCGATTCGTTCGGTATCGATCTGGGGGACGCGTGGCGTTCGGCATCGATGAGAACGGCGTGCTCTCGGAAATCGACGGGACGCCGTTCGGCTACAAGACAACCAGCGTCCAGCACAAGCTCAGTGACGTCACGTTGCTGTGCCCGGTAGCTCCAAGCAAGATTTTGGCGGTCGGCCGAAATTTCAAAAGCCACGTCGCCGATCGCGGTCAGCCCAAGCGCCCGGAGATCTTCTACAAACCCGTGTCGTGCCTGCAAGATCCTGAAGGTCCGATCGTGCATCCGCATGACGCGACCGATCTTCATCACGAAGGTGAGCTGGTGCTGGTGATCGGCAAGAGAGTGCACCGCGCGTCGAAGGAGGAAGCAAAGGGCGCAATCTTCGGCGTGACCTGCGGCAACGACCTGAGTGAGCGCCAGTGGCAAATGGGCCCCGACAAGGATCTTCAATGGTGGCGCGCCAAAGGATGCGATACCTTCGGGCCGGTGGGTCCGGCGATCGTGACCGGCATCGATCCCGATAATCTGCAACTGACCGTCCGTTTGAATGGAGAAGTGGTGCAGAGCCAGAGCACTGCCGACTTCATTTTCGACAGCGCCACCATGGTCAGCTTCGCCAGCCAATATGTGACGATTGAGCCGGGCGATATTATCTTCACCGGAACGCCGGGCGTCACTCGAGCGATGAAGCCGGGCTACACGGTTGAGGTGGAAATCGAAGGCATCGGTGTTTTGCGGAACAAAGTCGTCGCGGAGGATAATTCCAAGGCATGACACGCACGCGTCCTTTTAACTCGCAAGAGTACATTGAGAGTCTCCGCGACGGGCGCGAAATCTGGATCTACGGCGAACGGGTGAAGGACGTCACCACGCACCCGGCGTTCCGCAATAGCGTGCGCATGCTCGCTCGCCTTTATGATGCCTTGCACGATCATCGCAAAGAGGTGCTCTGCACGCCGACCGATACGGGTAACGGCGGTTACACGCACAAATTCTTCAAGGCTCCCCGCAATACCGAGGAAATGGTTGGGTCGCGCGACGCGATCGCGGAATGGGCGCGAGTGACCTATGGCTGGATGGGCCGGAGTCCCGATTACAAGGCGGCGTTCCTGGCGACGCTCGGCGCGAATTCGGCCTTTTATCAGCCGTTCGAAGACAACGCCAAGAGTTGGTACAAGAAGGTCCAGGAAGAGTGCACCTTCGTCAACCACGCGATCGTGAACCCTCCCGTAGACCGCAACAAACAGCTTGAAGAAGTCCGAGACGTGTACATGCACGTCGAAAAAGAGACCGACTCTGGGTTGGTTGTGAGCGGAGCGAAGGTCGTCGCGACCGCGTCTTCCCTGACCCACTACAATTTCATCGCCAATAACGGCGCGCTTCCGATCAAGACCAAGGACTTCGCCTTCGTCTGCATCGTGCCAACCGACGCACCTGGCGTGAAGCTGTTCTGCCGGCCTTCGTATGAGATGACCGCCGCGGCGATGGGCAGTCCGTTCGATTATCCGCTGTCCAGCCGTCTCGACGAAAACGATTCGATTCTCGTGTTCGACAAAGTCTTCGTGCCGTTCGAGAATGTGTTTGCGTACGGGGACATCGACAAGGTAAATAACTTTTTCCCTCGCTCGGGATTTTTGCCGCGTTTCATGTTCCACGGCTGCGTGAGGCTCGCCGTGAAGTTGGATTTTATCGCGGGGCTTCTGCTGAAAGCGGTTGACGCGACGGGTTCAAAGGAATTTCGCGGCGTGCAGGCGCAGGTGGGCGAAGTGCTGGCGTGGCGAAACCTGTTTTGGGGACTCACCGACGCGATGGCTCGGACGACCACCCCATGGACCACCGGGCACGTGCTGCCGAATCTCGATTACGGATTGGCGTATCGAGTCGCGGCGAGCACCATTTACCCGCGCTTGAAGGAGATCATCGAGAATGTGTTGGCGAGCGCCTTGATTTATCTGCCGTCGCACGCAAGCGATTTCAAGTCACCCGAGATCCGCAAGTATATCGACCAATACGTACGCGGCTCGAACGGTTATTCAGCCGAAGATCGCGTGAAGCTGATGAAGCTGATGTGGGACGCGATGGGCACCGAATTCGGCGGACGTCACGAACTCTACGAGCGCAACTACTTCGGCAACCACGAAAGCATCCGATTTGAGACTCTCATGGTCGCCGAGGCGCTCGGCCAATCCGCGAAATATAAGGGCTTCGCCGAGCAGTGCATGGCGGAATACGACTTGGATGGGTGGACCGCCCCGGATTTGATCAATCCCGACGATATCAGCGTGGTGATGAAGAAGGCGGCGGGGAAGGCGTAGTTTTGAGCTCTGAAGAATTTCGGGCGCGACTGCTAACTGCGTTTCCGCCCGAACCCTTCCTGGAATCAATTTCGGCGCACGACGAATGCGACGACGGTATTGCATTGCGTTCCTACCCCCCGGGCAAACGCTGGACCGATGTGACAGCGGAGTTCGTTAAATTTAATTCGGGCTCGCTGGCTCTCCTCGATCCGCTGGCATGGATGGCATTTCTGCCGGCTTGGCTGCTTCGAGCCTTTGAAATGCTGCCCCAAAAGCGCGGGATTCACGAAAGCGTGGCTTCAGAATTCACGCTTTCCTTCCTATGCCCCGGCGACCCGGAGGAAGCCTGGAAAGAGGACCGCGCCGCTCGGCTTGTTCGTCTTTTTAATCTTGACCAGCGGAGTGTGGTGTGTGACTATTTGCGAGCGGTGAAGGAGCGGTATGAATCCCATTGGGTAGGAGAGTTCGCCGAATTCGGACTGAGTTGGTGGGGAAGAGGGTGGGCTTGACGAATGCCGAGGATCTCAGCGTGGTCTCGAAGGGGCGGCGGGGAGGCGTAAGGGCCTAGCTTGCAAGCTTCTTCAGTATATGTCTCGCGAGGCATTCGTTCACTCTCGATGCCGCGGAACAGGTTGCGAAATGCCGGTCTTCGGATTCCGCGCGGACTCGCGCGCTCCCTTCGATTCGAATCCTTGCCCACTTACTGCCCCCTCGCCCGCTCCATCAACATCTCCCGCTCCCGAGCATTCTTGGTCATCCCCGCCGCCCGCTGGAACTCCGCCCGGGCCTCATCCCTCCTCCCGAGCTTCTTTAAAAAATCGCCTCGCACGCTCGGCAGCAGATGATACTCGCGCAATTCCCCGCGCGAGACCAGCGCATCCACGATCTCCAATCCCCTCGCCGGCCCCTCCGCCATTCCAACGGCGACCGCCCGATTCAGCTCCACCACCGGCGATGGCGCAATTCGCGACAAATCCCCGTATAAGTCCGCAATCTTTCTCCAGTTCGTTTCTTCCGCCGTCTCCGCGCGAGCATGACACGCTGCAATCGCCGCCTGCAGCGTGTACCATCCCGGGTCGCGTCTCAATCTCTCGGCTCGCTCGAGCGATGCGAGCCCGCGCCGGATCAATAATCGGTCCCACAGCGCACGATTCTGCTCCAGTAAAAGCACCGGTTCGCCCGATGGCCCCACTCGCGCCGCCGCCCTCGACGCCTGGATCTCCATCAGCGCGGCGAGCCCATGCACCTCCGGCTCCTCCGGCGCGAGCCCCTGCAGAATTCGCCCGAGCCGCAACGCGTCCTCGCATAATCCCGGGCGCATCCAATCGTCGCCCGCCGTCGCCGAGTAGCCTTCATTGAAAATCAGGTAGACTACTTCGAGCACCGACGCCAGGCGCTCGCCTAACTCCGCGCCGCGAGGAACCTCGAAGGGCACTTGCTTTTCCGCCAGCGTCCGCTTGGCCCGTACGATCCTCTGCGCGATCGTCGCCTCCGGAACCAGGAACGCTCGCGCGATCTCTTCGGTCGTCAACCCGCCGAGCAGCCGCAACGTCAGCGCTACGCGAGCCTCGGTCGAAAGCACGGGGTGGCACGCCGTGAACACCAGCCGCAGCAGATCGTCGCCGATATCATCGTCCATCGCGGCTTCGATTTCCTCCGCGGCCTCGCCCTGCCGAGCCTCCAGTCCGCGGCCAAGCTCCGCATGCTTCAACTCGATTCGTCTATTGCGCCGCAGATGGTCGATGGCGCGATGCTTCGCCGTGCCCATCAGCCACGCGCCCGGATTGCGAGGCACTCCCTCCGCCGGCCACTGCTCCAGCGCGGCCACCAGCGCGTCTTGCGCCAGCTCTTCCGCCACCCCCACATCGCGAACCATCCGCGCGAGCCCCGCAATCACTCGCGCGGATTCCATCCGCCAGATCGCTTCAACCGTCTTGTGGATCTGTGTATCGGTAGCGCTCACCGCTACCGATCACAGCACCTTGTTACCCACCGCTGCAACGGATCTAATGTTGCAAGGTCCCCGGAATGTGCCTCAAGCTTTTCGCAGACTCTTCCGCCTCCTGCGGGAACTCCGAAATCTCATGCACCTGCCGAATCTCGATCGTCTCGTTTTCCGAGGCCGGGCAGCGCTTCGCCCACTCGATCGCCTCTTCCCGCGACCTTGCCTGAATCATCCAATACCCGCCGATCACTTCCTTCGACTCCGCGAACGGCCCGTCGGTCACCTTCGGTACGCCGCCCGCGAACGACACCCGAGCCCCGGCGGAAGGAGGATGCAGCCCGTTCAGTTCCAGCAGCACTCCCGCCTTCTGCAACTCCTCGTTGTACTTCATCATCTTCGCCACGGCTTTCGGATCCGGCATGGTCCCGGGCGCGGCCTTCTCGTAGCCTTTCGGCATCATGATCATCATGAATCGCATCGCAAGTCTCCGTAGTTTCCCGCAGCCTCATACACCTGGCGGACCTCCGATTCGCCATCGCCCGCCACGCTGAGGAACCGCTTGGTGACTTCGATCGCCTGTTCCTTCGAGTCGACTTTGATCAGCGCGAACCCGCCGACCACCTCTTTAGTCTCCGTGAACGGCCCGTCGGTCACGGTGACCTTGTCTCCCGATCTGCGCACGCGGAATCCGAGCTTCGTCGGCAGGCAGCCTTCCGTCGCCAGCAAGATGCCGGACTTGGTCAGGTCCGCGATCAGCTCTCCCATCGCCGCCATCTCCTGCGGCGCCGGCGGCGTTCCCTCCGGCTTTCCCGGCTTGTAGATGCATAGATATCTCATGGTTTCGTCTCCTTTGCTCGGGCTCTTTTTTCTCTGCCCTCACTAACGCGTCGAACCAGCCCCGCCCAGATCGACACGCCTCAGGAAGTTTTTTTCAAACACGCCTCGATCGTCTCCGCCGCGAAATCCGCCTGCTCCTCGGTAATAACCAGCGGCGGGCACAGCCGGATCGAGTTCGGACCCGCTCCCAGCACCAGCAGCCCCTTCTCGAAGCACGCGTTAACCACTTCATCGCGGAGCTTTACGTCCCGCTCCTTGGATTTCTTGTCCTTCACCAGCTCGATCCCGATCATCAGCCCCAGCCCCCGGACATCCCCCACCCGAGCGAAGCGCTGCGGCAAATCCCTCAACCTCCCGAGCAAATGCGCCCCTACGCGCCGCGCGTTCTCGATCAGCCTACCCTCTAGAAGCTCGATTGTCTTCAGCGCAGCCGCCACCGACACCGGGTTCCCGCCGAACGTGCTCGCATGAGCGCCCAATGGCCAATCCATCAGCTCGGCTCTCGCCACCATCGCCGACAGCGGCAACCCGCTTGCGACCCCCTTTGCGATGGCGATAATATCTGGAACGGCCCCGAAATGCTCGCACGCGAACATCTTTCCTGTCCGTCCCATACCGCTCTGAACTTCATC
>JASHRP010000041.1 GCA_030037375.1 Bryobacteraceae bacterium
GCCCGTTGCCGTCAAGACCGGCTGCGCGTCGGTCGATGCCGGGCTGATGAGATTTCCATTGCTGTCGAATGTGAGCGTGCCGGTGGTTGGCGTACCCGCGGCCGTAAGGTCGCCGTTGGGAAAGCTCATGGTGTAGTTCCATTGGTTGGGCGTCCCGCTTGGAGTAAAGTTAAACGTAACCACATGTGAATTTCCCATCGAGTCATACACCGTCATGGAAGTGGAGAAGCTCGTGCCGGCCGCGGCTGCGGAGTCCAAGTTCAGGCTGATGGAAGCGGAAGTCGTGGCTACGGGAGCTTGCAAAGACCCGGATGGAATGATGATGTTTGCGGTGGGGCCGTTCGTGTTCAGAGTTCCGCCGGTCATGTTCCACCCTTGAACCAGCTCGCCGGTGGCCGTGGTCAGTTCGCCTTGCGAGTTAGTCTCAAAGCTCCCGCCGCGTGTGTACTCAGTCTGGCCCGTTGGAGATTGCACGATGAAAAATCCGTTCCCTTGAATCGCCGCGTCCAGCGGCCCGCCGGTGTTCTGAAGCGCGCCTTGCGTGAATTGCAGCAGGGTGTCCGGGGTGCCCACGCCGAATCCGACCTGGGTCTGGCCGGACCCCCCGATCGACTGCGACATCAGATCGCTAAACGAGACTTCACTGGCCTTGAAACCATCCGTATTGAGGTTGGCGAGGTTGTTGCCGACAACGCTAATCGCCGTGGTGTCGGCGTTCAGGGCCGAGAGAGCCGTTGAAAATGAGCTAGCCATAAAGTCTCCTGATTAGTTTGAGGCGCCCGTCGCGCCCGCCGGAGTGTTCGCGGCCGTAGTGTTGTTGGCCGAGCTATCGCCGGCCGCGTCCGTTCCGCCCGAACTGGTTGTCGCGGCGGGCGTGGCCGTTGGAGCGCTGAGGGTCGCCGCGTATTCCTGAGCGACGCCATTGATCGAATCGAGATCGCCGCGCATCGCCGATTGTTCTTCGACCCCAGCGAAGGTCGCGAGCTGGGTCACGAAAGTCGTCCCGTCCGCGGGGCTTTCAGGGTCCTGATACTGTAGCTGCGCGACCAGCAATTGCAGAAACGTGTCCGGATTGGCAAGCGCGTCAACCGCCGCCTGGGAACTGGCTGTCGAAGAATTAGCCGACGAGGCCTGCGAGTTCGACAAACTCGAAGAGGGCGTAGTTAGACTGACGGGGGATGTGCTCATGGTTGGTTCTCCAATTCCTCGATCCATTTCGGCGCGCGCGGGTCGCGTTGCCGTTGTTGCTGCTGGCCGCCTTGCTGTGAGTCGTCGAAGGCGTTGCCTCGTCCGCCGGAGCCGGATTCAGATTCCTGGCGGCTATTTTGAGAATTTGCTTGCGTGGAGATGGCTGCTTGCTGAACGCCCTCGCGTGGCGCGAAAGCTTCCGCGCGATATCCGGCGCGCTCAAGCGAGTTCACTAGCGAGCCGAGATCCTGCCGTAATGACGTTTGCAGGCTTCCGTCCGGGGTTCGCACCGCGACGTTGATCTGTCCGCCGCGCTCGATCAGATGCACGTCCACGGCAGGCGCTTGCGGCGAAGCGATTCGCACCGCGATCTCCCGGATCGGAGCGCCAGGCTGTGTGCTGGCGGGCGCCGTGGGAGCCGCGGAGCGCAGAGCCTGTGCCGCGGAAGGGGCGGGGGTTTCGGTCACTTTAGCGCCAGTTTGCGGCGATGAAGGATTCGCCTGCGAACCGAGAAAGCCGCCCGCGTTTTCGCTCATGCCTCCGCCTGCCAGGGTGGCGCTCGCCACGGCGGCGATCGGTGCGGCAGAGGAAGCATCCTGCACTCCTTCCTCTTGACGAGCTTTGTTGTCGCTGGCCGCGGTGGATGGCTTCGGCTCTGGCTCCGCCTTCTCTTCTTGCGGCTGGGACGCAGCTATGGGAGCCGGCGATTCGGCGGCGGGTGTTTGGGAGGATTGTTCGGACCCGGCGTCTCCGAGCGCGGGAGTCTCCGTACCGGAGTCCGGCGCGTTTGACAGCGATTCCGTCTCGCTGGGAGTCAGCCGCAACGCGAATGCCAGCGGCGCGGACCCAGCGGCTTTCGACAGCGGGGAACCGATAACGGCTGCATTCGAAAATCCCGGGAGATTTCCCTTTAGCGGCGTGCCGGCCGGTCCACGCGAAGTGTCTGCCGAGTGCACCAAGGGCGATTGCGTCAGCGCATTCAACGCCGGAGAAACGACGGCAGCCGCACTGGCCGTCGCGTCAGCCGCCGTCTGGACCACTCCGGCCGCGGAACGGGCCGCGATCTTCTTGGACGTCGAAGCCACGTTTCCCTCGGAACCTGGCCCCGTGGATGTAAGCATGGAACGAATCAGTGAATCGGCAAGCTGGGCCGCCGCGGCAGCCGGCGGCGCGGACGATGCGGGAGCATCCGGCGCGCTCGCTTGCGATTCGCTTGATGGTCCGAGCAGCAAGTTAATAAGGTTGGTGAAGTCAGCAGGCGTCCCGGAAGCGGCTTTCCCAGAAGCAGTGGGCTGGCTGGTTCCAGATGGCGTGGTCATGCTGGCCACGATTCCCGTCTGCGCGTTCCCTGCTGCTGCTACTGCGTTCACGCACCGAACAAATGCAGTTCCATCGCCAATTGAGCGCGACTCGAATTCAAGTATTTAGCGCGTGAAAACCGCCAAAGAATTGGCGGCGGAACCGAAACGCCACGATTCTGGCGGTTTGAAAAGTGCCCGCCAGTATCCTATCGGACTGAATGCGCGGAGCGTTATCGAACGGCACCGCAGTTGCATTGACCTTTGCGCGAGAACGGATCGATGGACCCTTTACTGATATCAGCGGCGAGCGGAATGAGGGCCAGAATGGAATCGCTCGACATGCTCGCCAACAACATTGCGAACAGCGGGACCGTCGGATTTAAAACAGATAAAGAATTTTACAGTTTATATCAACAGGAATTACCGGTCATACAAAAACAGTGGACCGATTTTTCTCAGGGAACTTTGACACCTACCGGAAATCCCCTGGATCTCGGACTCTCGGGCGGCGGGTTCTTCGCACTAAACTCCCCGAAAGGAACAGTCTACACTCGCAGTGGACAGTTTCAGCTCTCGAAATCGAGCCAGTTGCAGACTGCCGACGGTTACACTCTTCGAGACGTATTGAATAATGGACAGCCGATCACCGTGGACCCAACGCAACCGGTCGACATCGCCAAAGACGGAACCGTCCAACAGAGTGGAGAAACCGTAGGGCAGATCGAGATTGGCGGAATCGACAACCCCGCGCAGGCT
>JASHRP010000422.1 GCA_030037375.1 Bryobacteraceae bacterium
CCGCCTTCGGATCCGCTCTTGCGGCGACCGTCTCAATCTGATCGTGGAGGACGACGGCCGGGGTATCGACGCCAAAGCAGTGATCGACGCAGCCGTCCGCCGCGGAGTTCTGCCGCCGGACGCGCGCGATCCGGCCAAGGTGAACATCGGTAAGCTGCTCCTGGTGCCCGGTCTTTCTACCGCGAAGCAAGTCAGCAGTCTGGCGGGGCGCGGCATCGGACTTTCGATCGTCCAAGAAGCCGTAACGCGGCTGCATGGGGAAGTTTCTATCCGCCGCGCGGCCGCGGGCGGAACCGAGATTTCGCTTACCGTACCGTTGGCCATGTCCACCCAGCATGTATTATTCGTGGACTCGGCCGGCGGAACCTTTGCGCTTCCCACCACATTTATCGAGCAGTTGTTACGAATCGGTCTGTCCGACATCAAACTCATTGAGGGGCGCGAATCCATTCTTGTAGACTCTCAGGCAGTCCGGCTGGTGCGGCTAACGGATTTATTATCGATCCAAGAGACGGGGGTTCCGAGCGATAGCGCTTCGGAAGAGCAAAAGCTCTTTGTAGCGATCGCCACGGTAAATCAGGAGCGCCTGGGAATCGTTGTGGATTCGCTCCGCGATGAGCGGGATGCCATCATTAAAGACACGGGTCTTGCATCCGCTCAGGCTGGGTTCAGCGCGGGCGGAGTGCCCATGGACGACGGAAGCGTGGCGGTGGTTTTGAGCGTGCCGGAGTTGTTTTCGCGAGCCACTGCAGGCGCAACCCACGCCGCGTTCCTAACCCCCAAAGAGGAGAAAAAGGCCGCTTCGATTTTGGTGGTGGACGATTCGCTTACCACCCGCTCCCTCGAAAAGAGCATCCTGGAAGCGCACGGGTACCAGGTTCGCGTGGCCGTGGACGGTCTGCAGGCATTGGAGCAGATTAAAACAGAAGCGCCGGACCTTGTGATCAGCGACGTCATGATGCCGCGAATGACCGGGTTCGAACTCCTGGCTGCGATAAAGGCGGACGCCACGCTGAAGGCTATTCCGGTCATTCTGGTCACTTCACTCGAAAGCCGCGAGGAGCAAGCGCGCGGCCTGGAACTCGGAGCCGGCGCCTACATCGTCAAGCACCGCTTCGATCAGCGCGAACTGATGCGGATCGTCCGGCAAATCGTATGAAGACCATTCGGGTTCTCATCGTCGAGGATTCTCCGGTGGTTCGTGAGCACCTGCGAAGTATCATCTCCGCCGATCCGAGGTTGGAAGTAGCGGGCTTCGCCGCCAGCGGCGAAGAATCGCTTGAGATGGTGGTGCGTCTCAAACCCGACGTTATCTCCATGGACATCCGCTTGCCGGGCATGCAAGGGATTGAAGCGACGCGCCGGATCATGGCTGAGTACCCGACGCCGATCGTGATCGTATCGGGAGTCGATATGGAGGCGATGAATCTGACCATGCAGGCGCTCCGCGCCGGGGCCCTCGCGGTAGTCGAAAAGCCAGCGGCTTCCACGCACGAAGAATACGCCGCGCTGGCGGGCAAATTGTGTACACAGCTCGTGATCATGAGCCAGGTTCAGGTCGTGCGGCAGCGGCCGCTTCCGCGCCATATCGCGTCTTCGGATTCCTTCACGCGCCCGCCCAAAACCGCGTACCGTTTACTGGGAATCGCCGCATCGACAGGCGGTCCCGGCGCGCTTATGCAGGTCCTCAACGGACTCGGTTCGGACTTCGCTCTGCCGATCGCCCTGGTTCAGCACATGACCCCCGCGTTCTTGCCGGGGTTTGCGGAGTGGCTCGCCCGGGTGACCCCGTTTGCCGTTTCGATGGTGGACCAGCCGAAGATGCTGCGGCCGGGGACGGTTTATGTCGCCGCGCCGGATCATCACATGGCGATCAAGGGACTCACTGCTTTCTGCGATAGTGCGCCCGCCATCGGCGGACATCGGCCCTCAGCCAACGTACTGTTTTCCTCGATGGCGAACTCCTTGGGAAACGCAGCCGTCGGCATTTTGCTAACCGGAATGGGCGACGATGGCGCCGCCGGCATTTGCGAGCTGAAGCGCGCAGGGTCGTACACCATCGCCGAGGACGAATCGACCGCGGTCGTTTTTGGAATGCCCGGGGCTGCCGTGCGGCTGGGCGGCGTTCATCAAACTCTTCCCTTGGGAGACATTGCCGGGCGGGTACGGCAGGTGGTGAGCGAAAGCGTGGAGGCGAACTCATGACCGCCCTGAAACGCTTGTTGCTGGTCGAAGACTCCCCGACGCAGGCAGCTAGGCTGATCAAGCTGTTTGAAGACATCGATCTCGAAGTGGTCCACGTGCCGACTGCCGAGCTTGCGCTGGACCAGTTGAAGGGCGCTCCTCCCGACGTCATCGTGCTCGACTATCGTCTTCCCGGCATGGACGGCAACGAATTTTGCCGCGCCATTCGCCTCAACGTCAACACTCGCGCGATTCCGGTTCTCATGCTCACTGCGGAGGATAGCGACGTGGCGGAGATGCAAGGTCTGGCAAGCGGTGCGGATGACTACGTGGCCAAAGCCGCCGATCCGGACATCCTGCGCATGCGCGTAGCGGCGCTCCTGCGCAAAACCGAGAGCGGCTCCGCGATCGTCGATATCGATAACCGCTTCAGCCGGGCGCGCGTGCTAGCAATCGACGATAGCCCGACGTTTCTCCACTACCTGGCGCACGAGCTCCGAGCGGAGCACTACACGGTGGAGACAACGGACGATCCCAAGCTCGGGATCGCCCGCCTGGAGGAAGCGCCATTCGATTGCGTGCTGGTGGATTACGAGATGCCGGGCCTGGACGGAGCCGAGGTTTGCCGGCTGATCCGCGGAAGGCGCCACGGCTCGGAGCCGGAAATCGTGCTGGTGATGCTGACTTCGCACGAAGATAAACAGCGGATGACGGTCAGCTTCGAGGCCGGCGCGGACGATTACATTTCGAAGTCGACCGATATCGCCGTCACCAAGGCTCGCATTCGCGCGCTGTTACGGCGCAAATTTCTGGTCGAAGAAAATCGCCATATTCTCGAAGAGATCAAAGAGAAGGAATTGGAAGCTCTGCGCGCGCGGGCCGCAAGCGAAGCGGCGGAGGTGCGGGCTCATATGGCCGACCGGTTGGCCGCGGCGAATCAACAACTGGCGCGCGCCAATCAGGAACTGGAACAGTTCGCATATTCCGCCGCCCACGATCTCCAGGAGCCGCTCCGCAAAATCCAGATCTTCAGCCAGATCTTACAGACGAAACTGGAAGGCAAGATCGACGACGAGTCCGAGAAACTCTTCGGCTTCTGCGTCGAGGGCGCCGCGCAGATGAATCAACTGATCCAGGACCTGTTGCTGTACGCGGGCACCATGAAATCGGCCGATAGGCCGGAGAAAGCGGTGAGCCTGCAAGAGGCGTTGGATAACGCACTGCGCAATCTTGAGGTCGTGATTGCCGTTAGCGGCGCGGTTGTTAGCGCCGGCGAGCTGCCGGAAATGTTCGTCGACGCAATCCGCATGCAGCAGTTGTTCCAGAATCTGATCGGCAACGCGATCAAATACCGCCATCCCGATCGTCCGCCGCGCATCCAAGTATCCGCCGAGTTATGCGAAGGCATGTGGACCTTCTCCGTAGCCGATAACGGCATGGGCATCAGGCCGGAATACCGGACGACGATTTTTGAAGCGTTCAAGCGGCTTGAGGCGGGAGCTCATCCCGGATCCGGTCTCGGTCTGGCGATCTGTAAGCGAATCGTGGATCAGTTAGGAGGGGCCATTTGGGTGGACTCGGAACTCGGCACGGGCTCCACATTCAAGTTCACGATTCC
>JASHRP010000042.1 GCA_030037375.1 Bryobacteraceae bacterium
AGCGCCTTCGCCAGCCGCAGCGCGACCGCCGTATTCGGCACGTAGCTTCCGGCCTCCATCGCGTAAATTGTTTGCCTGGTTACTCCTGCGGCTTTCGCCAGCCGAGCCGCCGGAATCCCGCGCTTTTGCCGCAATGCGCTCAACTTGTTTTCGATCCCGGACATTGTCATTTCCAATGTACCGCAGTCGTTGCGGCGCGCCGTACTTATTGATTATCTTGAATGCGAGACAAGCGAATGTTTAAGCGACGCCGAGCCGCTGCTCTCCTCACCGTATTTGCATTCGCCACCGGCTGCTCCCGCGAAGCGGGCGAGCATGCCACGTTGTCCGTCGCGGCAGCCGCAAATCTCACCGAGACGCTCAACGCGGCCGGGCCCGTCTTCGAATCGCAAACCGGTATCCATCCGGTCTTCACCTTCGCGTCGACCGCCCAGCTCGAGCAGCAGATCGAAAACGCCGCGCCGTTTGACGTTTTCTTGGCTGCCGATTCATCCCATGTTGACCAGCTCGATCAAAAGCATCTGCTGACGCCGGGCAGCCGTGCCGTCTATGCAGTCGGCGTGCTCGCACTGTGGATTCCACTCAAGAGCGCGGCTTCCGTCAACCGGATCGAGGATCTCGTTTCGCCCTCCGTCCACACGATAGCCGTCGCCAAACCGGAGCTTGCGCCGTATGGCCAGGCTGCGGTGGCCTCGCTGAAATCCGCCGGGATCTGGGACCAAATCCAGCCACGCGTCGTCTACGCGGAAAACATCGCCATGGCGCGGCAGTATGGCGATTCGGGCAACGCGGACGCTGTGTTTACGGCGTATTCCCTGGTTCTCCACGACCAGGGCAAAATCATTCGGGTCGATGCGAAGCTTCACAAGCCGATCGAACAAGCCTTGGGCATCGTCGCTTCGTCGCAACGTCAAGAGGCCGCGCGCAAGTTCACCGGCTTCTTCCTCAAAGGCTCCGGCCGGCAGATCCTTCAGAGCTACGGCTACGGGGTCGGCTCGGCATTACAATGACACGCTTTACAATGACCGGTATGAGATACGCGCCGGCACTGCTCTTGGCTTACGCCGCGATGGCGCAAGCGCCCGCAAATTCGTCTGCCGTCCTTACCGTTTCCGGCGATCTCCCCATGCAGTTGAAGCTCACGCTGGCCGATCTAGCGGCCATGCCGCAGCAAACCGTAAAGGTCGACGGCGCGAATGGGTCCAACAGCTACGAGGGCGTTTCGCTGTTTGAGATTCTCAAGAAAGCGGGCGCGCCCAACGGAGGATCCCTGCGCGGAGCCTCGCTCGCCAGTTATGTGCTGGCGAAGGCGAGCGACGGCTATCAAGTTGCCTTTACGCTCGGAGAAATCGATCCGAGCTTCGGCAACACACTGATCCTGGTTGCCGACCATCGCGACGGTGCGCCGCTCCCCGGCAATCAGGGCTCACTGCGGCTGATCGTACCTAATGACCACGAAGGGGCTAGGTCTGTCAGGATGTTGGAAACATTAGAGTTCGTTCGTCTTAAGAAGTAGCCAGGCATTCTTGCCAAGCCTCAAAAATTCCGGTTTGAATGTTGACCACTGCCGTTAGGCTGTGATAGTGTAGCTATTTAATTAGGGGCGGCTGTTCGGCCGCTCGTAGTGCGTTCGTCCCCTGCACAATTCTGAATGGAACAGACCTTACAGTCTCTCGCCGGGATTCTGATTAAAGCCATTCCGACAGCATTGATTTTGATCGTCCTTCATTTCTACCTGCGGTTCATGCTGTTCCTGCCGATCCGCAAAACGCTTAAAGAACGCGAGGAGCTGACCGAGGGCGCTCGCAAATCGGCCGCGGCAAGTTTGGCATCGGCGGAGTTGAAGGTCCAGGAATACGAAAACAAGCTGCGCGAGGCTCGCGCCGAGGTTTATAAAGAGCAGGAAGAGATGCGCCGCCGCTGGTTGGCCGATCAAACCGCCCACTTGGGCGATGCCCGCTCACAGGCTGAAGCTTCTCTCAAAAAAGCGAAGTTTGAGCTTGCTTCGGAAGCCGCCGCGGCTCGCCAGAATCTCCTTGAAACCGCCGGCGCGCTCGCCGACCAGATTGCGTCCTCGATCCTCAGCCGGAGACCCGAATGAACCGGCTGATCGCATTCTTTTTTGTGGCCGTTGCATGTTTTGGTCAAGAAGCTCAGGGCCAAGCTGCTCAGGCCGCCGAAGATTCCAATGCGACCTGGCGATGGATCAACTTCGCCATTTTGGCCGCAGGTCTCCTTTATCTGCTGATCAAGAATCTGCCGCCTTACTTCCGCGCCCGCTCAGAGTCGATCCGCAAGGATATCGCGGAGGCCCAAAAGCTCAAACAGGAATCGGACCTGCGCGCGGCGGAGATCGACAAGAAGGTCGCCGGGCTCGGCGCCGAGATCGCGGCCTTCCGTAAGCAATCGATCGAGGAGATGGACCGCGAAGGCGCGCGGATCCGTCAGGACACCGCGGCGCAAATCCAGAAGATCAACGATCAGGTTCAAGTCGAGATCGAATCCGCCAGCAAGGCCGCGCGGCGCGAGCTTCGCTTGTATGCCTCGAATCTTTCCCTGGATCTGGCGGCGCAGCGGGTTCGCGCACGCCTCGACGCGAACAGCGAGGCTGCGCTGATCGATAACTTCATCGGAGACCTCAAGGGGCGGGAGTCCAAGAACTAGATGCTCTCCGTTGTAGCATCGCGCTATGCTCGCGCCCTGGTCGATGTGGCAACCGAACCTGGCTCTACACTTGATCCCACGGCTGCGTTGAACCAATTACACGCAATCGAGCAGCTTATCGCGTCATCTCAGGACTTGCGGAATGTGCTGCTTTCGCCCGCCGTCGCGCCCGGGCACAAGCGGAAGATCGTCACCAAGATCGTTGAATCGTCTTTCGATCAGTCGCTGCGCCCGTCCAAGCAGGTTCGGAATTTCGTGTTCGTCATTATCGACCACCGCCGCGTGGCTGAATTTTCTTCCATCGTCAGCGCCTTTGAAGAATTGCTGGATGAACGGCTGGGCTATGTCCGCGCGGACGTGCTTAGCGCACGCGAGTTGGCCGCCCCTCAGCAGGCCGGTCTCGAAGCGGAAATCTCGAAAGTAGCGAAGAAGAAGGCGAAGCTCAAGTTCTCCATTCAGCCGGATCTGATCGCCGGCGTGGTGGCGCGTATCGGCTCGACCGTGTACGACGGCAGCGTGCGCGGACAACTAGACAGATTGCGGCTAAAGCTCGCAAAAGGGTAACGGGTTTTTATGGCTCAGATTCGGGCGGATGAAATCTCGCGCGTGCTGCGCGAGGAAATAGAGAATTACGAGGGCACGGTCAACGTCTCCGAGACCGGTTCGGTGATTTCGGTTGGCGACGGAATCGCGCGCGTCTATGGTCTGGAGAACGTCATGGCCGGAGAGCTGATCGAATTTCCCGGCGGCGTTTCCGGAATCGCCTTGAACCTCGAGGAAACCGAGGTCGGCGCGGTGCTGCTCGGCGAATACTCGGGCATCAAAGAGGGCGACGAGGTTCGCCGCACCAACCGCATCATGTCCGTTCCGGTTGGCGAAGCGATGATCGGCCGCGTAGTGGATGCGCTGGGAAATCCGATCGACGGCAAGGGGCCGATCGAAGCCAAGGGCTACAACGCGATCGAGCGCCTGGCTCCAGGCGTTGTGGACCGCCAGCCGGTAAAAGAGCCGATGCAGACCGGCATTAAGGCCATTGACGCGATGATCCCGATCGGACGCGGCCAGCGCGAGCTGATCATCGGCGACCGCCAGACCGGCAAAACCACCGTCGCGCTCGACGCCATCATCAATCAGAAGGGCGGCGACGTGATTTGCATCTACGTCGCCATCGGCCAGAAACGCTCCACCGTCGCGCAGGTGGTGAAGACGCTCGAAGATCACGGCGCGATGGCCTACACCATCGTCGTGGCCGCGACCGCGTCCGATCCCGCTCCGATGCAGTACATCGCGCCATATTCGGGCTGCGCGATTGGCGAGTACTTCCGCGATTCCAAGCGGCACGCGCTATGCGTGTACGACGACCTCTCGAAACACGCCGCGGCTTATCGCGAGATTTCGCTGCTGTTGAAACGGCCGCCCGGGCGCGAGGCCTTCCCCGGCGACGTGTTCTATCTCCACAGCCGCCTGCTGGAGCGCGCCGCGAAGCTAAGCGCGAACCTCGGCGGCGGCTCGCTTACCGCGCTTCCGTTCATCGAAACCCAGGCTGGCGACGTCTCGGCATACATTCCGACTAACGTGATTTCGATCACCGACGGCCAGATCTACCTGGAAGCGGATTTATTTAACTCGAACGTCCGTCCCGCCATCAACGTGGGTATTTCCGTTAGCCGCGTTGGCGGCAACGCGCAGACTAAGGCTATGAAGCAGGTGGCCGGCGGCTTGCGCCTGGATCTTGCCCAGTATCGAAACCTGGCGGCGTTCGCGCAAATGGGATCGGAGCTCGACAAGACCTCCACCGCGCAGCTCGCCCGCGGCAGCCGCATGGTGGAGATTCTCAAGCAGGGGCAATATTCGCCGGTCCCGGTTGAAAAGCAGGTGTTGATCATCTACGCCGGAACCAACGGCGTCCTGGACGATCTCCCCGTGGATCAGTGCCGGACCTTCGAAGCGGAGTTGTTCCGCTTTGTCGAAAACGCGCATCCCGGCATTCTCAGTTCGATCCGCGAAAAGAAGAACCTGGATGACGAGTTGAAGGGGCAAATGAACGCGGCGCTCAAGGAATTCAAGACCCGCTTCGTGGCGGATCACGCCAAGCAAGCCGCGGCTGCCAAGTAAATGCCCAGCCTGATCGACATCCGGCGGCGCGTGCGCAGCGTGCGCAACACGCAGCAGATCACCAAGGCCATGAAGATGATCTCGGCGGCTAAGCTCCGCCGAGCTCAGGACCGCGCCTTGGCGTCGCGCCCGTACGCGAAGATGCTGGATCAGATCCTGGCGAACGTCGCGGAAGCGGCCGCGCTGAACGCCGAAGGGGAACAGCACCCGCTGCTTGCCGTTCGCGAAGAAAAGCGGATTCTCGTGGTCGTCGTGACCGCGGATAAGGGCCTTGCCGGAGGGTTCAACTCCAACCTGATCAAGATGGCTCAGCGGTTTCTCGACGAGCATCGCGCCAAGGAGCTGAGCCTCGAGATCGTCGGCCGTAAGGCGCGGGATTACTTCCGCAGGCGCACGTTCAAAATCCACGGCGAACACTTGGACCTGTTCCGGGTGGTTCGTTATGAAGACGCAGAGATGCTGGCAGATCGCGTCATCGAAAGCTTCTCAAAAGCCGAAGTCGATTCCGTTTATCTGTTCGTGAACGAATTCAAGAGCGTCATGGCTCCCAATCCGACGTTCTCGCGGCTGCTGCCGATCGAGGTTCCGAAATCCGCCTCGCCTGCGGACTATATCTACGAACAGAAGCCCGAGGAAATGTTGGGCGCGCTTCTTCCGCGTTACGTCAAAATGCGGATGTACCGCGCTTTGCTCGAATCGGCGGCGGCGGAGCTCGCGGCGCGTATGACTGCCATGGACGCTGCCACGTCCAACGCTAGCGACATGATCGACAAGCTCACGCTGTACATGAACCGGGTGCGTCAGGCGAGCATCACCAGAGAGATTATCGAGATCGTGAGCGGCGCGGCCGCCTTGGAATAAGAGCCGCGCGCCAAGTGAGAAAGAGGTAGCAGCTTATGCAAGGAAAAGTGATCCAGGTGGCCGGGCCGGCCGTGGACGTCGAGTTTCCCGAAGGACAAATTCCCGTGATTCGCACCGCGCTGCGCATCACCAGCGACGGTTTCCAAACTCCCGCTCCCATCGACATCGTCTGCGAAGTCGCGCAGCACATCGGCGAAAGCCGGGTGCGCACCATCGCCCTTCAGCCCACCGAAGGCCTGGTTCGCGGCATGCCCGCGGAGAGCATGGGAGGCCCTGTTTCCGTGCCTGTCGGCAAGGAGACGCTAGGCCGCGTGCTCAATGTGATCGGCGAGCCAGTGGACAACATGGGCGTCGTGGCCGCTGCCAAGCGCTACCCAATTCACCGGCAGGCGCCGGCTTTCGAGGAGCAATCCACCGAACTGCAGATGTTCGAGACCGGCATCAAAGTCATCGACCTCCTGGAGCCGTACCTGCGCGGCGGCAAGATCGGCCTCTTCGGGGGCGCTGGGGTCGGCAAGACCGTCATCATTCAGGAATTGATCAGCAACCTCGCCACCAAGCATGGCGGCGTCAGCGTGTTCGCCGGCGTGGGCGAGCGCACTCGCGAAGGCAATGATCTGTGGCTGGAGTTCCAGGAAGCGGGTGTTATCGATCCGCACGACTTCCATAAGTCCAAGTGCGCTCTGATCTACGGCCAGATGACGGAGCCGCCGGGTGCCCGTTTGCGGGTCGCTCTGAGCGCCCTAACCGTCGCCGAATACTTCCGCGACGAAGAACATCAGGACGTGCTGCTGTTCATCGATAATATTTTCCGCTTCACTCAGGCCGGCTCTGAGGTATCGGCGCTTCTGGGCCGCATGCCTAGCGCCGTCGGCTATCAGCCGAACCTTGCTTCGGAAATGGGTGATTTGCAGGAGCGCATTACTTCAACGAAATCCGGCTCGATCACTTCCGTGCAAGCGATTTACGTGCCCGCCGACGATTACACCGATCCGGCCCCGGCCACCACGTTTGCGCACCTCGACGCCACGACCAACCTCTCCCGGGCGATCTCCGAGATGGGAATTTACCCTGCGGTGGATCCGCTCGCGTCCACCTCGCGCATTCTCGATCCGCTGATCATCGGCGCGGATCACTACAATACCGCTCAGGCCGTGAAGCAGATCCTGCAACGCTACAAGGATCTTCAAGATATCATCGCCATTCTCGGCGTCGATGAGCTTTCCGATGAAGACAAAGCCACTGTAGGCCGCGCCCGCCGCATCCAGAAATTCCTCTCGCAGCCGTTCAACGTCGCCGAGGCGTTCACCGGGCGTCCCGGAAAATATGTCAAGGTCGCTGATACGGTCCGCAGCTTCAAGGAAGTCGTCGAAGGCAAACACGACGAAATTCCGGAGCAGGCGTTCTACATGCAAGGCTCGATCGACGATGTGCTCGAGCAAGCCGAGAAAATGAAGAAGGCGGGCTGATGCCGGATCTGCTCCAGGTCGAGATCGCCACTCCGGAGAAGCTAGTCGCGAGCCAATCCGCCGATTCCGTCCAGATTCCCGGCAAGGACGGCTACATGGGGATTCTCCCCGGCCACGCCGCGCTGCTAAGCGAACTAGGCGACGGCGAGCTTTCTTTCACCCGTTCCGGCCAAATCGAGCGTTTCAAGATATTCGGCGGCTACGTCGAAGTCCGCGACAATCACGTGAGAGTTCTGGCGGACAAAGTCACGTAGACTATAGCGATGCAAGTTAATCCAGAGGATTTCCGGCGCAGATTTGAGAATCTTTCCGACGACGCGTTGCTCGAAATCGTCCGCGACGATCTGACGGAAGTTGCGCGGGATTTCTATGACGCAGAGCTAGCCAAACGAGGCCTGACCCCGCAAGTCCAGCCCGGCGCAAGCGTGCCGATTCCCACTGAGAAGAGCCCGGAAGGCGATCTCGAACTGGCCGCTGAATTCGGCTCATCGCAGGAAATGGCGGTCGCACGTTCCTTACTCAGGGCGTCCGGCATTCCGTCCTACGTTCAGGCCGATTTTTCGGGAATCCTGGCAGCCACCGAAGAGGACACCAAGCTCTACGTCCCCGCTTCCTACCTCGAACAAGCCCAGGAACTGCTCGCGACCCCGCTGAGTGAAGAGGATCTCGCCGCGCAGGCTGAAGCCGCGGGCGAGGAATGGGAAGAATCGGACGACGACGAAGAATTGGGCGACGAAGAATTGGATAAAGACGAGCCGGAAGAACACGCCGGGCCGTTATAATTGGCCAATGGCCATCGACTGGTTCCCGCTCTGGCTCAGTCTTCGCGTGGCCTTGATTTCAACCGTTATCGCCCTTGCCGGCGGACTCTGGATCGCCTACGTCCTAGCCAATCGCGACTTCCGGGGCAAGGCCGTAGTCGACGCCGCGGTAACCCTCCCTCTGGTGCTTCCTCCCACTGTTCTCGGCTACTATCTGCTCGTCTTGCTGGGCCGGTCGAGCCCGTTCGGCAAGCTGTGGGAGAAGGTCTTCGGCTCGCCGCTGGCTTTCACCTGGAAGGCTGCGGTGGTCGCGGCATTATTTCACTCCGTGCCGCTGCTGGTGAAATCCTCGCGAGCCGCATTCGAAAGCGTCGACCGCAGCTTTGAGCGTGCCGCCCGAACGCTAGGAGCGAGCGAATGGAAGCTATTCTGGCGGGTCACGCTGCCACTGGCCCGAAGATCGATTATGGCCGCCGCCGCGCTTGCGTTCGCCCGGTCGCTCGGGGAATTTGGCGCGACTTTGATGTTCGCCAGCAACATTCCAGGCAGCACTCAGACCATGGCCGTCGCCATTTATGACGCCTTGCAGTCCGGGAACTCGACTCTGGCCCTGGTGCTCGTGCTGGTAATCTCCGCGATCGCCCTGGCAATCTTAACGCTCACCACGCGCCTTGAAGGCCACTGATGCTCCAGGCCCGCTTCCGCAAGGCTTTCGCAGCGCGCGCCGAGTCTTCCGGATTTTCTTTGGATGTCGAATTCCGCGCCGCCGCCGGGGTCACGGTTCTCTTCGGTCCCAGCGGAGCCGGCAAGACCATGGCGCTCGATTCCATCGCCGGCTTTGTGCGGCCGGACGAAGGCCGCATTCTACTCGACGACGCGATTCTCTTCGATGCCGTAACGCAGGTGCACTTGCGCCCGCAACAACGCAACTGCGGCTACGTGTTCCAGAACTACGCGCTTTTTCCGCACATGAGCCTGCGCGAAAATTTGCAGTTCGCGGCCGAACGCCGGCCGCGCCTGGAGCGGCATCGTCGCGTCAATGAAATGCTCGAGCGTTTCCATCTGGCGGAAACCGCCGCGCGCCGTCCCCACGAGGTCTCCGGCGGACAGCGTCAGCGCTGCTCCATCGCCAGAGCGTTGATTGGCGAGCCCAAGCTGCTGTTGCTCGACGAACCCGCCCAGGGCCTCGACGCACCGCTTCGCGCGGAGCTTTACCAGACTTTGCGGGAAGTCCGTTCCGCCTTCGGCACGCCGGTGCTGCTGGTAACCCACGACCTGGATGAGTGCTTCGAGCTGGGCGAGGAGATGATCGTTCTTCAGGAAGGCAGGATCGTCCAAACCGGATCGCCGCGGGAAATCCTCGACCGTCCCGCGAATATCGATGTCGCGCGCCTTCTAGGCGCGTTCAACCTGTTGTCCGGCGAAATCCGCACGCTCGATCCCGGCCGCAATTCCAGCCGCCTCAGGATCGGCGAGTTCGAAATCGACGGCCCTTACTTTCCCGGCCGGTTGAAAGGTGACCGGGTCACGGTTTGCGTCCGTCCCGAACAGCTTGCCGCGTTCCCGCGCAACGGCCGCCCCGGTCCCAATCAGGTGCCCGCCGCCCTTGAACGGGCTGTGGAAAAGCCGGAGTATGTTCGCCTGGAATTCAACGGCGGAATCGCCGTCAATCTCCCGCGAGCGGAATACGAACGCCAACGCGAGGCCCGCGAATGGGTGGTCCAGTTCCCGGCGTCCGGTCTTCGCGCGCTCTAACCTCGGAGCACTGTACCATGGTAGACAAGAGCTTTTATGCGCGTCGGCCGATGGCTGATTTTAGCGGCCATTATCTTAATCGTTTGGTTCGTCGGGGATACCTATTGGAAACACAGGGCATCCCAGATCATCGAAGCTTTGGCTGCTCCCAAGGCTCTCGACCTGGGAACCGAGGCCAGCGCCCTTTCCTGGTGCGATAAGGAGCATGACGGGGCCAAGGAAACGTTCGAGATCTGCGCCACCAACTTCCGCCAGCTCAAGGACCCGTCGCGTGTGGAGCTGGACGGCGTCCAGCTCAAGCTGTACCACAAGGACGACACCGAATACGATCTAATCCAAACCAGCCAGGCGCAATTCGACCCGAACACGAAAGCGCTCTATTCCGACGCGCAGGTTGACATCACCATGGGCGTCCCCGCCGATGGCCCGCAGCACGGCCGTCTGCTGAAGATCCACACCTCCGGCGTCCATTTCGATAAAGACAGCGGCCGGGCTTCCACGGATCGCGCCGCAAATTTCGAATTCGACCAGGGAACCGGGTCCGCGGTCGGCGCGGAGTACGATCCCAATACCCGCCAACTGCATCTGCGCAGCCAAGCCATTCTTGACTGGACTGGCAAGACCGAGGATGCCAAGCCCATGCACATTGAAGCCGGCGAAGCTTACTACCTCGAGCGCGAATCCAAGGTTGTGCTGATGCAGTGGTCCAAGATGTCTCGTGAAGGTTTGAAGATGGACGCGGGCCTGTCCGACGTGCTCTTGGACCATAACAACATAAAGCGCGTCGATTCGCGCAACGGAAAGGGCGTAGAGGATAAGGACGGGCGCACCACCGAATTCGCGGCGGACCATCTTGGATTCGATTTTGCGGATCATATGCTGATCCGGCACATCGAAGGCACGGATCATGCGCAACTGGTTTCGACGTCGCCTTCCGGCCGCACTACCGCGACCGGAGACCGGCTCGATTTGGAATTCGACACTGGCTCCGGAGAGAGCACGCTCGCCAGCGCGATCACGACTGGAAACAGCGTCGCGGAATCCGTCCCGGTGTCGGCGCCGGGAAGCACTGCTGAGACTCGTGTGCTGCGCAGCGAGACCATCCGGATGAAAATGCAGCCGGGCGGAAAAGATATCGCCAGCGCGGAGACTGATGGAGCGGCAATCCTCGATTTTCTTCCCCTTCGTCCGGACCAGCCCAAGCGTCAACTCAAGGGCGATCGTGTTTGGATTTCCTATTGCGCCGGGAACCGGATCGAGTCACTCCGGTCGGTCAATGCAACCACGCGCACGGATAAACCGCCGACGCCCAAACAGCCGATGCCACCTCCGGCGATTACCTCCAGCAAGGACATCATTGCGGCATTCGATTGCAAGACCGGCGACCTGGCGCGCGTTGAGCAGAAAACGGATTTTCGATATCAGGAAGGCGACCGCCAGGCTCGCGCCGATTCAGCGAACCTCGATCAGCAAAAGGATGTGATGACGCTTGTCGGAAAGGCGCGGCTGAACGATTTGTCCGGCTCCACCAATGCCGACCGCATCGTGATCGATCAGAAATCCGGCGATTTTACCGCCGAAGGCAGCGTGGCCTCGACGCGTTTGCCAGACGGCAATGGCAAGTCGTCTTCGATGCTGTCCACGGATGAAGTCCTGGAAGCTCAGGCGCAAAAAATGGTTTCGACCGGCCACGGAGCCGATCAAAAGATCGACTATGAAGGCAGGCCCGGGGGACCGCAGGTGCGGGCATGGCAGGGCGCGAATCGCGTGACCGCGGACCGCCTCGATATCGATCGCAAACTACACGTGCTTGAAGCGCACGGCAATGTAACCAGCACGCTCGTCGATAAGGACAAGAACGCTAAGGCAAACGGAACCGGCGGGGCCGGCGCAACCGCCGCCAATGACCGTGCGTCGATCTTTACGGTGGTGAAAGCGCCAGACTTGGTCTACTCCGATGAGACTCGCCTGGCGGTGTATAAAGGCGGCGTGGAGCTAAAACGTCCGGGCATGAGCGTGAACGCGAAGGAACTGCAAGCCTTTCTGAAAGACGCGAGCTCCGATTCTTCGCTCGATCACGCTATCGCCGATGGATCGGTAAAAGTTGTGAGCGTTCAAGCCGCATCGCCGGGAAAATCCGCGCGGAATCGCGTTAGCACCAGCGAGCACGCCGAGTATTACTCCGATGACGGCAAAGTGATCATTGAGGGCGGTCACCCGCAACTGGTCGATTCGCTCAAGAACGAAAAAACCACAGGCACGCAATTGACTTGGTTCGCGAACGATAATAATCTCATTGTCTTTGGCTCGGACAAGGAACCGGCCCAAAGTCTCATTCGAAAGAGCAACAAGAAATAAGCGGCAG
>JASHRP010000423.1 GCA_030037375.1 Bryobacteraceae bacterium
GTTATGGCTGGGTTGGTCGCGGCTGTCGTACGCGGGATTGCTGGCGGGAATGCTGCTGACGATGCTCTCCTTCCGCTTCAGCATGGCGGCGTATCAGGGATTGATCGCGCTGGTGGGGCAAGAGAAGTTGATGTCGGGACGGCTGAGCGCGCTGTGGCTGTTCGTGTGGAATGGTCTTTCGGCCGCGGGAGCGTTCGGGTCGGGATATATTGCGGGATACGCGTCGCAGCAGAATCTGTTCTACGCGCTGGCGGCGCTGTCATTGGGAATCGCGGCGATGGGGCTATGGAAGCCGAGAGCGGTGTTTCGCAGCACGTATGAGAAGCCGCAAGCACAGGGCAGCAATTTTATCGGCGACCTGAAGCGGTTGGTGAAGCATCGGGCAATTTATCCGCCGGTGCTGATCATGCTGCTGTGGAGCTTTTCGCCGGGCTCGTCGACGCCGCTGCAGTTCTATCTGACCAATCAGCTTCACGTTTCGGACGCGGTTTTCGGCTACTATACCGGCGCATTTGCGGTGTCCTTTCTGCCGATGTATTTCTGGTACGGGTTCTTGTGCAAGAAAGTTCCGTTACGGACGCTGCTGTGGGCGGGAACGATCGTCGCGGTGCCGCAAATGGTGACGCTGATGTTCGTCCATTCCGCCGCGGTGGTGGTGCTGATGGGCATTCCGCAGGGGTTGATGGGCGGCATCGCAACCGCGGCTTACTATGACCTCGCGATGCGATCCTGCCCGCCGGGATTGCAGGGAACCATGATGATGCTGTTCGATGGGGTCTACGTGCTGGCGTTTCGCGGCGGCGACGTGGTGGGGTCGTGGATCTATGGCGCAAGCCCGGAGCACGGATTCCGAAATTGCGTGATTACGACGACGAGTATCTATGCGTTGATTCTGCCGCTGCTGTTGCTGATTCCGAAGGCGTTGATCGCGACGGCGGACGGGGAGCCGAACGTGGAAGTCGAATCGGAGACGTTGAAGGAGATTGCTGGGAGCGAGGCGAGTTAAGGCTCGGTGACGAACTGTTGCACTTCGAAGGCGCGCTTTCGTCCGCGCGTGACCACTTCGCCCCGATATTTGAGCTTGCCGTTGACGGTGACATCCACGGGGCGCTGGACCGGGTAATCGAATTCGAGGACGTCGCCTTCGCGCAGATCGAGGAGATTGGAGACCGTCAGTGTGGGGCCTTGCAGGCGCGCGTCGAGCTGGATCAGCGCGGGACGAATCAGCCGCATGACGCGGGAATGTTCCTCTTCGGTGGCTTTGGTTTTGCGGACGCTCCACTGCTGGTCGAATTTCTGGCGCAGCATCTTCACCAGAATCGAGGGGATGCCGATGTTCATCATCCCGGCGGTTTCGCCGATGCGCGCTTCCATGCTGATCGCCACGACGGCTTCGTTGGGCGCGAGGATTTGAAGCAATTGCGGCTCCGTCTCATGGCTTTCGATCGAGAACTCGAGCGCAGTCACCGCGTGCCAGGAGGTGCGCAGGTCGTTCAGGATGATGCGCAGCAGACCATCCAGGATGCTTTGTTCGATTTCGGTCACCTCGCGCGTGATCTTCGCGGGAATCTTGCCGGAGCCGCCAAGCAGCATTTCGAGAATCGGGAACACCAGCGACGGGTTGATCTCCAAAACCGCATTGCCGTCGAACGGTTTCATTCCCAGCGCGATCATGCTGGTGGGCGAGGGCAGGCATTGCGTGAATTCGATGAAAGATAGCTGCTCCACGCTGACGAGATTTACCGCGACGTAAGCGCGGAGGTAGGCGGAAAGGCTGGACGCAAGACTGCGCGCGAAGTTTTCGTGCAGCACGTGAATCGCGCGGAGCTGGTCCTTGGCGATGCGATCCGGACGGCGAAAATCGTAGGGTTGAGCCTTTTGATTGGCGGATTCGGCCGCAGTATCGCGGGCCTTCTTAAATACACTGTCGATTTCTTCCTGGGTGAGAACGCGGTCGCCAGCCATGCCCGTTCATCGGCCGGAAGTGGGCAAAGCTGGACTCGGATGATTCCGAATCAGGAATTGGGCTGCTTAAGGATGATGAACTTGCCGTCCGCGTAGTCGATCACGTAGTCCATTTTCCACACGTCTTCCTGCGGAAGATGCGACTGATCCTGCTGCCAGATCTTAAGGGAGTGGTCGTCCCAGACAAGCGTCGAAATGAAGGTGATGTCGTAGGTATCCGGCGCGGGATCGTGGAGAAACAGGACGGTGCTCCCGGGTTTGGGATGCAGGTTCATGTTCTTGACGTTCTTGATAATCTCCGCGGTGTCTTTCCCGGTGAGGAGATATCCGTAGACCTGGTAGCGGTGCGCGGTTCTCGTTTCGCTGGCGTAGGCCGCGGCGCAGAGGAACAGGCACACGCTCATGGTCGCGAACCTGCCGAGGCGTCCCAGGAACAGATGCCGCGATAGGAGCCAGGCGACGGAGCGGAGCATCATCGCGGCGGCGATGGCCCATCCGGCCGCGACCAAGTAGAGCAACGCCGCTCCGCGTCCGGGCAGGAACACGATCGGCAGCGGAGTCACCATCACCCAGACCCACAGGAGGATCCAGCGCGGATCGCGACGGCAGCGGAACAGGCCGATCACTCCCGCACAGAGAAGCGCGGCCCAGAGCGTGAGGGTGTGCTCCATGGTGAATCCGTCGGTGTAGAAGATCGTGTTTATGAAGCGGATGCTCGATTCGGAGAATCGCGCCCAGGTGAAAACAGGACGATAGGCATCGATATTGGTGAGGCTACCCGCGCCAATCGATTTACCGAGGATGTAAATCAGCGTGACGCCGCCCGCGGCGAGCGCGGGGACCAGACGCCGGAGCAGGTTTCGCCAATCAAAGAGGCCGTAATCGCGAGCTGCTTCATAGACGAAGACGAGAACGGGTAGGGAAACCGCCATCTCCTTCGCGTCGAGCGCGCAGATGTAAAGCGCCAGGAAAATGAACGTTTGGCCTATGCCCAGATGCGCGCGGCCGCGGCGGGCGTGCAGGTAGTAAAGCAGCGCGCCGAAGAGAAGCCCGCCGCACAGCGCGTCGTAGATGAAGGCTCCGTCAAAGGCGAGGTTGCCGAGATTAGCTTGGTAAGCGACCGGAAACGATGCCAGTACGGCGGTCCACCATGAGCCGGAAATCAGTCTTGCGACTTGATAGAAGAGCAAAGTGTTCACGCCCAGCAGCACGATTCTGGCCGCGTTGTAGGGCACTGGATTCAGCTTGAAGAAGTGGAACAGGGGCAGGTAGTAGATCGCCGACATCGGGCGCACGAACTTGCTCCAGAAACCGAGATTCGCCAGGAAAACTTGCCACAGGGGCGGATGCCAGACGCCGTAGATGTTCATCATCTCGTCCGGGCCGAAGTGCGACTTCAAGACTCTTCCCTGGAATCCCCAAAAGAATCCGGTTAGGAGTAGCGCCCACGCGACACGGCCGAGCTTGAACAAACGAAATTTCCTAAGGAATCCCATGAGGACGGTAAAATGAGGGCTTGGAGCGATTCTACGTCAAATCGTTCGGGTGCCGCGCGTCGCAGGCGGACGGCGCGGCCTTGGAGGCAGCCCTTTCGGCCAATGGATTGACCCAGGCGGGCGCAGGCGCCGCGGATTTGGTGGTGCTGAATACATGCACGGTCACCTCAACGGCTGACGATGAACTGCGACAGGTGGTGCGCAGGATACATCGGGAGAGCCCGGAGGCGCGGATCGTCGTGACGGGTTGTTATGCGCAGCGCGCGCCGGAGGAGATCGCGGCTCTGCCGGGCGTGTGGCTTGTGGCCGGAAATTCGCACAAGACGCGGATTCCGGAGCTGGTTTCGACAGCCGCGCCATATCACGGACAAATTGAGATCGGCGACATTTTCGAGCAGCGCGATTTTTTGGCCGGGCCGGTTGAGGATGGAATTGGAGGTCGCACGCGGCCAAATCTGAAGATACAGGACGGGTGCAACAATCGCTGCTCATTCTGTATTATTCCGTACGTTCGCGGACGAAGCCGGAGCTCGCCCGCGGATGACGTAGTTGCGCAGGTTCGAACGCTGGCGGCGAAGTATCGGGAGGTTGTGCTCAGCGGCATCAATCTCGGGCGGTGGGGACGGGATTTCGATTCGCGGCTGCGCCTGGTGCATCTGTTGCGGCGGCTGCTGGATGAAACTGAGGTCGAGCGGCTTCGGCTAAGCTCGGTTGAACCGATGGATTTCTCGGACGAGTTGCTGGAGCTGATGGCGCGAAGCGGCCGCATCGCGGAGCATGTGCACGCGCCGTTGCAATCGGGCTCGGATCGCGTGCTGCGGAGGATGCATCGCAAGTACCGGCCTCGGCATTATGCGGGACGGATCGAGAAGGCG
>JASHRP010000043.1 GCA_030037375.1 Bryobacteraceae bacterium
AATCGGGGGTCGGGATGCAGCACGGCAACCGCGATCGCGCGAACGATCAACACGGCGATTACCGACGCAAAAACGGTGAGGAACCCGGCCAGAGGCGCTCGATCGAGTTGGAGCGACCCCTGATTGTCCGGCACACTATGTAGTATATTACATAGAGGGGCGCGGCGCAGAAGCCCGGCGTGAGACCGCCAGCGCAACTCCGATCACCACCAGACATCCGATCACGTTGTACCAGAGGAACGCGATGTGCGTGAACCCGGCCGCGGCGAAGATCGCTGCTTCGCCTGCCAGCACACCGATGAAAGCGGAATTCGCCCCCACCCGCTTGACGTAGAACGCGAGGATGAAAACGCCTAGCATCCCGCCGTAGAACAGCGAGCCGACCTGATTCACGGCGACGATCAGCGCTCCGAAGCCGGTCGCGAGGCTCGCGAATCCTGCCGCGTAGATGCCCCAGAAGACCGTCGCCGCGCGAGAAGCCGCAAGGTAGTGCCTGTCGGAGGAGTCGGGCCGGACGTGGCGCTTGTAGATATCGATCACGGTGACCGTCGCCAGCGAGTTAATCTCGCCTGAAATCGCGGACATGGCTGCGGTGAAAATCACCCCGATCACCAGCCCCACGATGCCTCTCGGAAGGTAGCGAGTCACGAATGAAAGAAAAATATAATTCGTGTCATTGGAGCCGCCGGCGAGTTTTTCGGCTTCGACGCGCGCAGCATCCATGTTCTGCTGCGCGTCCGCGAAATCACGGGCCGCGAGCGGGTCCGCGGCAGCTCTCCGCGCGGCCGCTTGCCGCGCGGCAAAAGCTCGATCGAAATTCTGCTGGACCGCGCTGAACTCCGGCCTCGCTTGAGCTTGCGCCAGCTCCACCGGGTGAAACAGCAGGGGAGGCTTCTCAAACACGAAGAACACAAACACCATCGCTCCGAGAAACAAAATGAAGAATTGAACTGGGATTTTACCCACCGCGTTGAAGAGCAGGCTTAAGCGGCTCTCCCCGATCGACTTCCCCGTCAGGTACCTTTGAACCTGGCTTTGATCGCAGCCGAAATAGGCGAGCGCCAGAAACATCCCGCCAATTAACCCGCTCCACAGGTTGTACTGATCGTTCCAATCGAAGTGCAGACTCACGGCGTTGAGTTTGCCCGCCGCGCCCGCGATCCGCACCGCGTCGAAGAACGAAACGTCTGAGGGCAGCCGCCTAACCGCGATTACCAGCGCCAACGACAGCGAAGCCATTATCGCGATCATCTGCTGCACGTCCGCCCACGTCACGGCTTTGATCCCGCCGATCGCGGTGTACACAATCACCAGCCCGCCCATCACCAGAATGGTTAGGCGAAACGGCCAGTCCAGGATTACCGATAAAACGATCGCCGGCGCGGACAACGCCAGACCCGCCTGCAATCCTCGCGATATAAGGAACACCGCGGTTACCAGCGCGCGCGTTTTGGCATCGAAGCGCTGCTCCAGATATTCGTAAGCCGTATACACTTTCGCGCGATGGAAAATCGGCACGGCGGTCGCGGAGAGAATCACCATCGCCACGGGAAGGCCGAAATAAAACTGGACGAAGCGCATTCCGTCGACGTAGGCTTGGCTGGTGGTCGAGATGAAGGTGATCGCGCTGGCCTGCGTCGCCATGATAGAAAGGCCCATGGCGTACCACGGCATGGTCTTGCCGGCCAGAAGAAAGCGATTGACGGAATCCGACCCGCGGCCGCGCCACAGGCCGTAGGAAACCAGGAAGATCAGCCAGCAGGTGAGAACCACCCAGTCGGCAGGGCTCATCGAGAAAACGAAACGGTGAACAGATAAAATGCGCCGATCAGCGCCGCCAGATAAACGATCACGAACGTGTAGACACGCTTCCACGTGCCGAGCACGGGAGGCGGCTCGTCCATCGCCAGTGGATCAGGCACCGGCGGATCATTGCTGGGTTTTTGCGGCACTTAGCATGTTGGCGAATAGGCGATAGGCGCCCGGAACGCCCGCGGGGAGTTCGCGAAACCAATCGTAGGCGGTGAAAATATAGGCACCCTTGCCATACTTCGTGTACAACTCGCCGCCGAACAAAGGCTCCTCGCCCATATCGTGCGATTCGAGCACGCTCAGATAGCGAGAATCCCAGCGGTCGGCGAAGTACAGGCCGCGCTCCTGAACCCAGCCATCGAAATCGGCCTCGCTGATTTCGTTGGGCGAATGCAGCAGCGCGAGTTGCGGATTCGGAAAGCTGACCGGAGCGTCTTCCTCCACGACGCGATCCGCGCTGAAGTACGGCGGAAGAGTTGAAGGCGAAGAGACGTGAATCGGATACGGGCCCATATGTTCGAGCTGGCCCGTTGCATCGACCTGATCGGCCGGAACCGCGCCTCTCGGAGTGGAGGGAGGAGCCGCCTGGGCGCCCTGCCGTCCGCCGGGTTGCGTCGCCCCACGGCCTGCGCCGCGTCCGCCCGCTCCCGGAGCGCCGCCCTCAGGACGGCTATACTCAACCACCATCGTCCCGCCGTCTGAGACGTAATCGTACAGCCTCTGATAATTCGCCCGCAGATCCGCGCGCGTATTCCATGCGCGAATCCCGGTGACGATCGCGTCGTAGCGCGATAGATCGCCATGGCTCAAATCTTCCGCGCTGAGCAGCGTCACATCGCAACCGATCTGCCGCAGGGAGCTGGGCACTTCGTCGCCCGCGCCCATCACATAACCGACGTTCTTCGAAAGGTTCTTGATGTCCGCGCGGACTAGCGATGCCTCCGCCTGGGGAAACAGCGTCTGCTCCGGGATGTGCGAATAGCGAATTGTTTCCGTGTTCAGCGAGATGGTCTTCCCGCCGGCCAGGGCGACGGCTCGGATGGTCCCCCGCGCATTCGCCGCCGGCGGCGTCAGCTCGAACGAGACGGCGGCTTGTTCGCCCGCGCTCGCGAGTTCAAAATGTTGCGAAGCAGGTTCCACCTTCCATCCAGCCGGGACTTCCAGGCGCGCCTCGCCGGATTGCTTCCCACTGTTGGACTTGATCGGAACGTCGATTTTGCGCGGCTTGGTGTCGGCGAAAACGAAGGAATGATCAGCCAAGTCGACCGCCACGGGCGGAACAACAGCGAGCGGCCGGATCAAATCGCCATACACCTGGTCGGTGAAGCGATTCTCAACGGGACGCGTGAGGGTGAGGTCCGTTCCCGCGATGCGCACCGTGAAGTGCGCCTCAAGAACGGGAGCATTTTCCGCGAGCCCGATATTGCGCTGATCTTTCACTGTGTAAAGTTCGCCGTCCTTGGGTTCCTCCAGCCAGTACGGTTGTGAGTACGGCTGATCATCCGGAACGTGAACGGTAAGCGTAAAGTAGTCCGGCTGATTATCCCCGAGCACCACCGGCTCCGGATTCAGTGAGGGCGCTCCCTCCATTCCGGTCAGCTTCACGCCGGTCAGAATTACCGGAGCCGGCGATCGGCGGATGGCGGTGACCGTCACGCGCAAATTCGATCCCGGCGTGACGATTCCTCCGGCTGCTTGTGCCTCAAGCGATAACCCGCTCGCCAGCGCCATCGCCTCATCGCATTCTTCAAGCTTTCGAATAGCAAGGGGATCTTTTGTTTTATCCGCCAAGTCCGCGATCATCGCGTGAGCCCGCGCGAGCGAAGGCAAAAGCGCCTCCGGATGAGCGGGGACGAACGAATCGAGCGTCTGTTTCAATAACGCGCCAACCGGGGCGCCGCCCGGAATCCGGTTCCAAGTGATATCGATGTTGTCGAAGATGTCCTTGGCCGCCTTGTCTCCGTTGATGGTGATCAGCGCTTGCTTCTGCGAGCCTTTGCGCTCGGGCGTACCCTGACCCTGGCTGCGATTGGTGCTGCGGCTGATCGCGCCGATTTCCCCGTAGGAATAACCCAACTCCGGAGAATACTCTCCGACGTCTATATCAAGCCGGGGCTGGTCTTCTTTCTCTTTCTGATCGTTCTGCTGAAACGCGATCGGATTCTGCATCAGGCGCTTGGCTTGCCAAACCTGCACGTACTGAAGCTGTTCCGGAAACTTGGTGGGATCGGCCGCGGCGGTGAACGCTTCTTTGCCCACGATCGCGGAGACCTGATGCTGCCCGTGGCCGTCGCGCGGCGTGCCGCTGAACACATTGATCACCACGTCCGGGCGGAAACGGCGGATGTCCCAAACCACGTCGGCAAGGATTTTATCGTGGGGCCACTCCTGAAACGTTTCCTCCGCTGTCTTGGAAAAACCGAAATCGATGGCGCGGGAGAAATACTGTTCGCTCCCCTCGATCTTGCGCGACGCCAGTAATTCCTGGGTGCGGATGATGCCCAGTTCGTCACCCTGCTCGGGTCCGATTAGGTTTTGCCCGCCCTCGCCGCGCGTGAGCGAAAGATACGCCGTGCGCACGTGCCTGCCTCGCGAAAGGTACGCCAGCACAACTTCACGATCGTCATCCGGGTGTGCGCCGATCATCATCACGCTGCCCAGCGTGTCCAGCCGTTCCAGCGCCTGCCGGATTTCGATTTCGCCCGGAAACATCCGCTGGGCGCGGGAAGGGGAGACAACCAAGATTGCGACAACGAAAATCAGTGCCGCGGTCGCTAACGACATAGAAAGGAAACGCTTGGGTCGCGGGGCCATGTACGTTCGACCCATTATCCAACAGTAACCGATTCGGGTTTGGCGAGGCTCGCACGGAGAGTCCGCGCGAGCCCCGCGCTCAATTACAGCTTCACCGTTACCGTCTTGATCTCGGTGTATTGCTGCAGGCCGTACTCGCCCAGCTCGCGGCCGATCCCGGATTGCTTGAAGCCGCCGAACGGGGCGCGCGTGTCGAGCACGTTATAGCAATTCACCCACACCGTGCCCGCCCGAACGCTATTGGCGATCGAGTGCGCTTTGCTGATGTCGCGCGTCCAGACCGCCGCCGCGAGGCCGTAGGTGGTATTGTTAGCCCGATCCACCACCTCGTCGGCGCTCTTGAACGGAATGATACTCATCACCGGGCCGAAGATCTCTTCCTGCGCGATCTTCATGTCGTCCTTAACGTCGGCGAAAACGGTGGGCTGAATGAAGTAGCCGCGTTCGCCAACGCGATCGCCGCCGCAAACCAGCTTCGCGCCCTGCGTGCGTCCGGAATCGATGTAGCCCATCACCTTGTCGAACTGCGCCGAATCCACCTGCGGGCCCTGGTCCGTCTTCGGATCGAAAGGATCGCCCACGGTGCGCCGTTTGGCTCGCGCGCCGCTCTTCTCCACGAACTTGTCGTAGATCTTCTCTTCCACGAACACTCGCGACCCGGCGCAGCAGCACTGCCCGTGATTGAAGAAGAGTCCGAAGTGCGCGCCTTCCACCGCTTCGTCAATATCCGTATCGGCGAAGACGATATTGGGGCTCTTGCCGCCGAGCTCCAGCGTCACGCGCTTGAGGTTGGATTTCGCCGCGGCCTCCATGATCAAATGCCCGACTTCGGTCGAGCCAGTGAACGCCACCTTATCCACGTCCATGTGGTTCGCGATGGCCGCGCCCGCCGTCGGGCCGTAGCCTGGCAGCAGATTTACCACGCCTTCGGGAAATCCCGCTTCCACGATCAGCTCGCCGATCCGCAGCGCGCTCAGAGGGGTTTGCTCGGCCGGTTTCATCACCACCGTGTTTCCGGTAGCCAACGCTGGCGCGAGCTTCCAGGCCGCCATCAGCATCGGGAAATTCCACGGAATGATTTGTCCCACCACGCCCACCGGCTCCATCCGCGTATAGCAGAAGAAATCGCCGTCGATCGGGATGGTCTTTCCGTGAACTTTGTCCGCCCATCCGGCGAAATATCGGAAGCATCCCACCGTAGCCGCGACGTCTACCGCCTTCGCCACCGCAAGCGGCTTTCCATTGTCGAGCGCTTCGAGCGCCGCCAGTTCATCCGCGTGCTTTTCGATCAGATCGGCCAGCTTATTGAGCAGCCGTCCGCGTTCCGACGCCATGGTCTTGCGCCACGGGCCGCGATCGAACGCCGCGCGCGCGGCTCGAACGGCCTGTTCGACATCGGGCGCATCGGCTTCCGCAACCTGGCAGATCTCTTCGCCTGTCGAGGGATTGACGGTCGCGAAGGTCTTGCCGGACGCGCTGTTGATCCAGCGGTTGTTGATGAGGAGTTTGGTCGCCGAAATTGCGACGGGGCTCTTCGCGGGTTGGTTCATGACTGACGCCATGGTAAGTCTCCTTTCGTACTTCGTGCTTACCGAACCGTGTAAGCTACAGTAGACAATATCACCCGTGGCGGTTAAGGGTAACGAACAAGCGCGCGTGTTTTGTTTTAAGGGAAGTCCCTTTGAGCCAGGATTTATGGACCGCCGTTGACCATTACATCGCCGGGCATTTGATTCCCGCCGATCCGCCTCTCGAAGCCGCACTGCGGGCCAACGAAGCCGCAAATCTTCCCTCGATCGATGTCGCTCCTAATCAGGGCAAGCTGCTTTATCTCCTCGCCCGCATGCAAGGCGCGAAGAGAATCCTTGAAATTGGGACCCTCGGGGGTTACAGCACCATCTGGCTGGCGAAAGCCCTTCCTCCGGATGGGCGCATCGTCACGCTTGAAGTGAATCCCAAGCATGCCGCTGTCGCTTCGGCGAACCTGAGTGCGGCGGGTTTTGGCTCGGAAGTCGATTTAAGAATCGGCCCGGCTTTGGAATCGCTAGCGAAGATCGAGGCCGAGAACGCCGGGCCATTCGATTTCATCTTTATCGATGCGGACAAGCCGAACAACACCGCCTATCTGCACTGGGCGTTGCGATTTTCGCGTGCGGGCACGGTGATCGTGGCGGATAACGTCGTTCGGGACGGCGGCGTGATCGACCCGCGCAGCAACGACCCATCCGTTCAAGGGTCCCGGCAATTGTTCGAAGCCCTCGCCGCCGAAGGACGCTTTGAGGCGACCGCCCTTCAGACCGTGGGTCAAAAGGGATACGACGGTTTCGTTCTGGCTCGCGTCAAATAACGCCCGCATCGACCTGCGCGGCATAAAAAGTGTTGGGGCGCACGCACTTTTGCGTGCCGCGTCGACAATCCTGTCGACGCTCAGATGGCGTCCGCATGAGTGCGGACGCGGCAAACAAAGTGTTTGCGCCACGCCGATCCCGCGTCTATGAGTAGCCTGTACGCTCAGGCGCTCTCATGTCGCACGCCCAGGCCGAAAGCTTGTACAGCGGACGCCAAGGCGCGCATGCTAAACTCTAGGTTTCATCGCAGGAGGTTCGCAGGTGAATTCCTCAGGCCTGATGATCGGCTTGGGCGCAGTTGCCGTCGCCGTCCTTTTTGCCGCCTTAGTAGAGCCGGAAGTACGTTGGGGATTGCGAGATCCTAACATGCTTTTCGATTTCACCCGGCCGTTACATGAACGCGAATTGGCGATTGCGAGAGAGATCCTGATGCTCCTGTGTTCGCACCAAGGGCTGTTGATTGCCGGAATCATCATGACAGCGGTCAGCCTGTCCGGCGCTTAAGGCAGCAGGGCTTCCGCCGCGGCGTCTGAGGCGCGGCGAGCCCACCCGGCATTGCCGATCGCGGTGTAAATCCGAGCGGCTTCCGTGAACAGCCAGCGCGCCTCTTCGTCGTTGCGGATTGCGCGGGCGAGCCGTCCCATGCTGAAGAGGCAACCGGCTTCACCCAGCCGGTCTCCGATTTGACGGTATACCGGCAGCGCTTCCTGGTACAGCCGCTCGGCCTCTTCGTAGCGAGTCTGCGTGCGCGCTACATCGCCCCGCGCCTTGAGAACGTTGGCTTCGCCCAGCCGGTCTCCGATTTGACGGTACACCGGCAGCGCCTCCTCGTAGAGGTTCTCGGCGTCCGCATAGCGAGCCTGCATGCGCGCCACTTCGCCCCGTGCATGTAGAACATTGGCTTCGCCCAGCCGTGCTCCGATTTGACGGTACACCACCAGCGCTTCCTGATAGAGCCGCTCGGCGTCCTCATAGCGAGCTTGCATGCGCGCGACATCACCCGACGAGTGGAGAACGTTGGCTTCGCCCAATCCGGCTCCGATTTGACGGTAAACAGGCAGCGCTTCCTGGTACAGCCGCTCGGCCTCTTCATAGCGCGCTTGCGCGCTCGCCACATTGCCCCGCGCCTGGAGCACGTTAGCTTCGCCCAGCCGGACTCCGATTTGACGGTACACCGGAAGCGCTTCCTGGTAGAGCCGCTCGGCGTCCTCATAGCGGGCTTGCAGGCGCGCCAAATCGCCCCACGACTGAAGGACATTGGCCTCGCCCAGCCGGGCTCCGCTTTGTCGAAACAGCGGCAGCGCCTCCTGATAGAGTCCCTCGGCCACATCAAAGCGGGCTTGCAGCCGTGCCAAATCACCGCGTGAGTGGAGAACGTTGGCTTCGCCCAGCCTGGCTCCGATTTGCCGAAACAGCGGCAGCGCTTCTTGGTAGAGCCGCTCGGCATCCTCATAGCGGGCTTGCATGCTCGCCACATCGCCCCGCGCCTGGAGAACGTTGGCTTCCCCCAGCCGGGCTCCGCTCTGTCGATACAGCGGCAGCGCTTCCTGGTAGAACCGCTCGGCGTCCTCGTAGCGGGCTTGTCTGCTCGCCACATCGCCTTGCGCCTTGAGAACGTTGGCCTCCCCCAGCCGATCCCCGATTTGACGATGCGGTAGCAGGGCCTGCTGGTACAGCCGCTCGGCATCTTCATAGCGAGCCTGCATGCTCGCCACCCCTCCCAAAGCCTGAAGAACCTCGGCTTCGCCCAGCCGGTTTCTGATCTGACGGTACAGCGTCAGCGCCTGATGGTACTGCCGCTCAGCCTCCTGGAGGCGAGCTTCCCTGTGGGCCACCCCACCCCGCGAGTTGAATACATTGGCTTCGCCCAGCCGGTTTCCAATCTGACGGTACAGCGGCAGCGCTTCCTGGTACAGCCGCTCGGCGTCGTCGTGTTCCCCTTCGAAGGACAGCACCTCTCCCAAGCGCATCCGTGCGTCGGCCAGCGCCTTTGGATCTGGCCGTGGCTCCGATTCAAGCTCACGCAGCACGCGCTCCAGCAGTAGCTTTCGCTCTACCTTGTCACACGCGGCGCTCGACCAGAAATTCGCCTCCTCTAATCTCTGAATTGTTTCGAGGATCTCTGCCGATCCGCCGGTGAAGTGGAAGCTTCCTGATCTGGCCGACCAGGTATCCGGCGCTTGGCGCGAGAACTCTACCATTGCGAAGTCCGGCGCCCAGAACACAATCGGAAACTGGAAGCGCTGCGCGATATAGCCGCGGTTCAGATTCAGGATGGCGATCGAGTGTGTGTATCCGGCGGAGTAATCGAAGACCTTTTCGATTCCGTAGACAAATAGCGCGGCCGGTTTACGCGCGCCGAGGAACTTTTCCCATCGCTCGACGATACCTTCGCCGCTCTCGCGATTGACGGTGATTTCGGCGATATCGGATCCGGCCAGCCGTGTCTTCGCCTCCGCGACCAGCCGTCCCGCAGCCCCGGATGATTTACCCAACAGAACGAGAGGACGCAGCCACCAGCCCGCTGGATCATGCGGCACACCGCCTCTAATTCGGTGGCGTTGTCGCCGCTCAGCGGAGGCGGGACTAGAGCCGTGTTCACGCCCTATTCACCTCATCGAGTAACGGATTCCAGTCATACCAGAGTCCTTCGTTATCTGGATCGTAATACGGGTAGACGTAGCGTTCGCGGAGGAACGTCATCCAGGCAGCCGGGTCGGCAGTGAGGGGCTGGCGAGTGCTGTGGCTTGAGAGCCG
>JASHRP010000044.1 GCA_030037375.1 Bryobacteraceae bacterium
CTTGTGTTGCCGCAAATTCCCGCGGCGAGCACGCCGTTCTCTCCCGCTTCAGCGTCGATCAGATAAACGTCACCTGGTTTGAAGGGCACGCCGCAATCTCCATTGCCGTTCCCAGTCATCACATCTACCTCGCGGGCACCGGCCGCGAGCCCGCCAAAGGATTCGTCGACGCGAATTCTCGCCTTTACCGGAAGCCAGTCTGGGTCTGCGCTCTGCGGGCGGGGGACGTTCGTAACAGCGAGGACCGTACCGACAAATGCGGGATTTTCTTTGGTGCCCAGCGCTGCACATCCGTCGTGGCTGCTACATAGGCACGGAAAAGCCGCAGGCGCGACGAACGAAATCGCGAACGAGAGTTTCCAAATGCGCAGCATTGCGGCTAAACTCCGCAACTATTTTTGCAGATTAACCGACCGGCTGGGGGGCGCCGCGAAGCTACATCACCTCTTCGCTCCACCCCTCCAGCACCGACTTCACCTTCGCGGTGAACTGGTCGGCGAGCGCGCCGTCGATCAGGCGATGGTCGAAGGTCAGCGCGAGGTAGCAGGTGGAGCGGATGGCGATGGCGTCGTCGACCACGACCGGCTCCTTCACCACGCTGCCTACGCCCAAGATCGCGACCTGCGGCTGATTGATTACCGGCGTCGCGAAGATGCTGCCGAAGCTTCCGAAATTGGTGATCGAGAACGTTCCGCCCTGCACTTCGTCAGGCCTGAGCTGGCGCGAACGCGCGCGCGCGGCGAGATCCACGATGTGGCGCTGAAGCCCGACGATATTCTTCTCGTCGGCGTTGCGAATCACTGGCACGATCAATCCGTTTTCGAGCGCGACGGCCAAGCCGAGATTTATATCGCGATGGTAGATGATGTTGGTGCCGTCGATGGACGAGTTGACGATCGGGAACTGGCGCAACGCCGCGCAGGCGGCTCGCATCACGAACGGCAGGTAGGTCAGGCCGAAGCCGTACTGCGCCTGGAACTGGCCTTTCAACTTGTCGCGCAGCTTGGCGATCTTGGTCATGTCCGCCTTGTGAACCGTGGTCACGTGGGCGGAGGTGCGCTTGGAGAAGATCATGTGCTCGGCGATCTTCTGGCGCATGACGCTCATGGGTTCGACGCGATAAGCGGCGGCTGCACCGGGCATGGGAGCTGGCTCGCGAGATTCGCGGGACTGCGGGGGTGGTTGCGGCGGAGGTGGAACTTCGATGGGCGCGGGCCGAGTGGCAACCTCTTGCGGAGGCGGCGGGGCCTGAGGTTGCGGCGCCGGTTGAGGAGGCGGTGCGGGCGCTGGCGCTGGAGCTTGGGGTGCTGCTGCCACAGGTGGACGAGCAGCGGGCGCGGATGGCGCGGGAGCCGCGGGCCGTCCGGCGATGAAGGCTTCGACGTCGTGCCGCGTGATGCGGCCGCCGGCGCCGGTGCCGCGAACCTGGCTCAGATCGATATTGTTTTCGCGCGCCATTTTGCGAACTAGCGGCGATAGCAGACCGACGCCTTCTTCCGCGGGCGCTGCGGCCTCCGCCGGCACCGGAGCTTCGGCAGCGGAAGCCGGAGCCGGTGCAGGAGTGGGAGCCGGTGCGGGTTGTGGCGCGGGCGCGGCCGTCTGAGCAGGTGCGGGCTGAGGCGCCGACGCTCCATTGCCGTCCTGAATGCGGCCGACGATGGCGTTGATCGCCACGGTCTTGCCTTCTTCCACGAGCACCTCGGCGAGAACGCCCGCGCTGGGCGAAGGGATTTCAGTGTCTACCTTATCGGTCGAGATTTCGAAGAGCGGTTCGTCGCGCTCAACGTGCTCGCCGGGCTTCTTCAGCCATTTGGTCAGGGTGCCTTCGACAATGCTCTCGCCCATCTGGGGCATCACTACGTCGATCATGATCCAGTTCTCTCCGTTTGCTCGATCAAATCTCTTTCAAACACGCGCGCGAAGCTTCGCGCCAGCGCATCCATCACTTCTTTCCGCCCCGCTTGCGAGCCAACGGCCCGCATCGAAGTCACCGGCTGCGTCAGGCCGCACGGCACGATGTAGCGGAAGTAGGTCAAATCCGTATCCACGTTCAACGCGAAGCCGTGGGATGTGACCCAGCGGCTGATGTGTACGCCGATGGCCGCAAGTTTTGCGGGACCTCCCGGCGTCGAGACCCACACGCCGGTGGCTCCCGGAAGACGCCGGCCCTCAATGTCAAACTCGGACAACGCCGCGATCAGCACCTCTTCGATGCTTCGGACGTAGGCTACAACGTCGCGTTTCCATTCTCGCAAATCGAAGATGGGATAGCAGACGATCTGGCCGGGGCCGTGATACGTTACGTCGCCGCCGCGGTCGGTATGGTGAAGCTCAATGCCCGCGCGGTCGAGCAGCTCCGGATCCGCCAGAACATTTTCCTCATGCGCGTTGCGGCCGAGCGTGACCACGGGAGGGTGCTCGACAAAGAGGAGTTGGTCGGGAATTGCGCCCGACTTGCGCTGTTCCACCAGTTCGCGTTGCAGTTCGAACGCGGGCAGGTAGCGCATGACGCCCAGGTCGCGAACTTCGCAGACTGCGGCCGATGCCACTTCAAACATTAATAGCAAGCCCGTAGACGGCGTTGAACGCTTCGCCCATCGCCTCATACACGGTGGGATGGGCGTGGATGGTGTGCATCAACGTTTCCACGGTCGATTCGGATTCCATGGCCAGGACGCCTTCGCCGATCAGCTCGTAAGCGATGGGCCCGATGATGTGCACGCCCAGAATTTCGCCGTATTGCTGCTCCGCGACGACCTTCACGAATCCTTCGTGCTGGCCGAGGATCGATGCTTTGCTGTTTGCCATGAACGGGAACTTGCCGATCTTCACGTCGAAGCCCTTGGCGCGGGCTTGCGCCTCGGTCAAGCCGACGCTGCCGATGCCGGGTTCCGTATAGGTCGCGCTGGGAATGCGGCCCTTGTTTACCGGTGCCACGTTCTTTCCAGCGATGTGCCCGATGGCGACCATGCCTTCGGCGGTCGCAACGTGCGCGAGCTGCGGCGTTCCGGCGACGATATCGCCGATCGCGTAAACGCCGGGCTCGCCGGTGCGCTGCATCTCGTCGACTTTGATGAAGCCGCGGTCCAGCTCGACGCGCGTGCCTTCGAGGCCGATATTTTCCGTCATCGGCTTGCGGCCGACCGCGACCAGGAGGCAATCCGCCTCGACTGCTTCGACGGTTCCGTTTTCGAGGGTGACGTTGAAGCGGACGCCTTGATCGGTCTTGACCACGCTCGCTCCATCGGCCTTCGCGCCGGTCTCGACGCGGATGCCGGTCTTCTTGAAGTAACGCGTCAGCTCCTTCGAGACTTCCTCATCTTCGACGGGGACGATGCGCGGCAGCATCTCATAGATGGTGACCTTGCTCCCGAAGCGATGGAAGCAAGAGGCGAATTCGACGCCGACCGCTCCGGCTCCGAGGATGGCCAGGGTTTTCGGCACCTGCTGGAGATCGAGAATTTCGACGTTGGTGAGGATGCGCTGCGAATCGGGCTGAAGCCCCGGGAGCATGCGAGCCTCGGAGCCGGTGGCCAGCACAACGTTCTTGGTTTCGACGATTTGCTTCGCGCCGTCTGGGCCCGTGACTTCGACCTTGCCAGGCCCGGCGAGGCGCGCGTAGCCTTTGATCCAATCGACTTTGTTCTTGCGCATGAGGAACTCGACGCCCTTGGAGTGCTTGGAGACGATCGAATTCTTGCGCTGGAGCACCAGCGGATAATCGAGCCGCGGATTATCGCAGCGGACGCCGGATTCCTCCGGGTGCTGGATGTGCCCGAAGACGTCGGCAGTGTGAAGAAACGCCTTGGTGGGAATGCAGCCCACCAAAAGGCAAGTTCCGCCGAGCCTGGGGTCTTTCTCAATCAGAGCGGTTTTCAGGCCGTACTGGCCCGCTCGAACGGCCGCCGAATAACCACCGGGGCCGCTCCCGATGACGATCACGTCGTAGGTCATGTGGTGGAGTAACCTCCAGTTTAGCAACCGGAGTTCACCGAACCAAAGCTCGTGGGAACCTAGTCGAGTTGTTAACAAAGAGCGCGGCCGCCGCTCGTCTCGGCAAGATTATAAAGCCTAAGCCCAGCCATAACGTGGGGAGTAGGGCCGCGTAGGCATGAAAGCCCGTAACCGCGGCCCGGAGTCATCTCGCTCGTTGCCTATCCCTCTTTCCGCCCAATCGTGAGGAATCGGCGCAGTCAACGAAGCTCGATGATTCGATCGCCGGCCTTCAATCCGGCTTCGATCTTGGGCCACAATCGCTCGATGGCATCGAGAACAGCGCTTCTACGGCAGTTTCCGAACCGAACCCAAACTAGCCGCGTTTTGGCGGAAGGGTTTTTTGCAAGGTATAGGAAGTCCTCGTCCTTGCTGATGACAATGCAATCGTTCCGGTTGGCATAGTCCCATATCGCCGCGTCCGTGGCACCGGCAAGACCGAGGTCGAGAACGTGCTGACAATCGACGCCGCGCGAAGTGAGAACGCGAGCAAGGGCTGCGGGTAGCTGGTTATCGACCAGGAACTTCACGACGCCTGAAGGACGGTGTGATCGGCTTGATGCGCCGCGTATTCGATGGCCGCGTAAATGTCTTCGCGTTCCAGGAAAGGATAATCGGCCAGGATCTCGTCGAAGGTGGCGCCATTGGCGAGAAGCTCAAGCACGTCGGTAACGCGAATGCGCTGGCCGCGGATACAGGGTCGGCCTCCGCATTTGCCTTCTTCGACGGTGATTCTCTTGAGTCTCTGGGAACTCATGCTTTCAGTTCGTGGCCACTCTTAAACATACGCATCTAACAGATTCCGTGGCAAGTCCGCTTAGCAGACGCCGTTTAGTTGGCGGCCGGCTCTTTGTCGACGCTGTCGATCACCAGGTATTCCAACGGGACCTTCTTCGGCACGAGCTTGAGGCCGAAGTCTTGCTGGATCATGGTGAAGACGCTGGGAGCGGGGTCGGCGGCTGGATCCGCCGTCTGGGCGGCACTGGAGCCCAGCGTCCATTCGAACACAACGTCGAAGTCGTAGTGGTCGGTAAGCCCGGTCTGGTCGACAATGGGCCGGCCTGCCGGCGTCTCCAGCCCATGAATGAAGTTCGATAGCGGGACGTTGCGGCCGCTGAAAAACATGCGCCCGTTCGAGAGGAAGCCGACGGTGCCCGTGTAGCCAGGGGGCACCGCGAATCCATTCTTCCGCTCCGCGCCGATTACAGTGTCCGGCGGGATGGGACGAAGGTTGTCACGGGGAGGAGATTCTTTAAGCTTCGGACCGTTGGGGCCGATGATCAGCGCGTAAACGTCGGTGTCGCGCGTTTCGTGGTGCGAGCGCAAGTGAAAACGCTCCACGAGCAGGTTCTGGAGCATGATTTCGAACTGCTCCTCGGTAGTCCCCGGCGGAATTTTGGCCGCGATATCGAAGCGCGCCAAAGGCGAGGGCTTCTGGTTTGGGCCGAAAGTCATCTGGAAGCCTTCGCGGTTGTGGTCGTAGGCGGTTGCAATGAGCGACCCCAACGGGATGCCCTCGTATAGGATCTGGCCCGGGTCGTCCGTCCCGACGCCGCCCCGCACGTCGGGGGCGGGAATCCTTCCAAGCGTTTTTGGCGGGGCCGACGGTCGAATGGAGGCGACCTCGAAGTGGGTGAAGTCCTGCGCACACAAGCACCGCAGGCTGAGAACCGACACAAGCGCCGCACCCCGCATGCGCCCTCCCGCACACTATGACGCGTGAGCTTCGAAATGTGTTGAGTTTCGCGTCTCGAATCAAGCGCGCAACAAGCCCAGCGGATCGCCGGGCTGGAATCCCGGGAAAACTTTGCCGATGTCCTTTTGTCCCAGGTGTTCGCGAACCAGCTCGCTCAGCACGGCTCGGTAGTCGGTGGTGACGGCCAGATCGCGGCCCTCGAAGAGCTGTTCCTTCTCCAGGCCCGGCCACGTACCGTAAACCTTCCCGCCCTGCACCGGACCGCCGAGCACCATCATCAGGCTCCCGTGGCCGTGGTCCGTTCCGGCGTCACCGTTCTCTTCAACGGTGCGGCCGAACTCGGACATGGTCACCAGAACGATGTCTTCCATGCGGTCGCCCATATCGTTCGAGAACGCGACGACTGCGTTCGAGAACTGCCGCAGCAGATTCGCGAGCTGCTGGTTTTCGTTTTGATGGTGATCCCATCCATCGACGCTGGCGAAAACCGCCTCGACTCCAGCCTCGGCTTTGATCAGCCGCGCGAGCTGCTGCAGGTTGCGGCCGAGGTCGCCGCCCTGTTGGTAACTCGGCGGAGGAGCATTGGGACCTCCAATGAGACCCGCAACGGCTCCCGCCGCGGGAGCGGGCGTGGGCGCGGGCTGATTCATCGGCCCCAGCGACTGAACGATTTTCATCGCATCGAACGCGTCCTTGCCGGCGCGGCCCAGCGAGGCGTCGGGAGCGGTCGAGTACATGCTCTGCAGGATGGACGCGGCATCCTGATTGCCGACGTTGAACTGTTGAAGATTCGCGATCGCGACAGCTTCATTCTCGCCGCGCAGCGTGCGCGGGATCTGATTGCCGAGCGCGACGGCGCGCATTCCCGAAATCCCGTCGCTGGCCGGAGGCAGCGCGCGGTTAAGCCATCCGTCGCCGCCGGTTATGCCGGGCGTTCCGGATTCCATCGCGTCCTGAGCGTCGAAGTGGGAGCGTGAAGGATCGGGCGATCCGGTTGCTTCCACGATCGCCAACTGCTTCTTGTCCCATAGGGTCTTCAACGGTTGCAGCGCGCCGTTCAGCGCGAAATTTCCATCGAGGTCGATCGAGCCGCCGTTGAACTGAATGTTCCCGTTATTGTCCTTTCGCGGCGCTTGAATCGCCAGGGTCGGCCGCCGATCGCGGTAATGCTTGTCGCCGAAGGGCACCACGATGTTCAGCCCGTCCGCCGCGCCGCGCATGAAAATCGCCACCAGGGTCTTGCGTTTCTTGCCTTCCGATGCAGTGGCGCGCGCCAGCCATGCCGGTACCGCGCCCGTTCCCGCCATCACGATCGCCGAGCCACGCAGAAAAATACGCCGTGTGAACATGACCGAGTTACCTCCTCTGGAAATCGGGCGAACCAAGCACTAAACCTGCGATAAACGGCGGCGTCGGATCTTTGCCCTGAAGGCCTGCCTCCAGCGCCGCGAGAGTTTGAGAAGAAGCGTCGCGGCCCAGCAGGGAGTGCGCGATGGCCGGAGCTTCCGTGCCGTCGAGCTTCGCGGGGTCGATCTTTACTCCCGGAACCATGCCGGAAATCAGCGATGCCGAGAAGTTCATTCGTCCCACGATCCCCGTGGTGCTGAGCCATCCCTCGCCGGTGTTCGCGTAGCCGGTGGGCTCCAGCTTGCCGTAAAGCGGTTCGCCCAGGTCCGAAATCTTCTGCACCAGCGTGTTGCCGTCGGTGGTGTCGCCTCCCACGGCGCGCACCGCGCTTACTACCATCTCGAAGGGCGATTTGATCTTCGCT